>JAKJFL010000064.1:0-10661 GCA_022704935.1 Candidatus Rifleibacteriota bacterium | reverse complement strand
CCGCAAGCTCGACGCGGTGTCGAAGAACGGAATGATCGAGCGCAGCTACGAGTCGTGCCTCGACAAGATCAAGCCGTATTCGCGCGTCCAGGCCTACGTGCGCACGTTCATCTTCGAGGAACGCGACGTGGAGCCGTTCTACAAGTATCTGCTCGGCGACCTCTCGAACAACGACATCGAGAAGGAGTTCCTGGTCACGATCGACCTCGAGAAGAACTGGGACGCCTATACGAACCCGCAGAGCGACTCGCTCGAGAACGATATCGTGAAGTATTGCCGCGGCCTGATCGGCAAGCGCATGCTGGGCGGCATCGAGGAGTTCATCCACTGGAAGGACTCGGCGAAGCCCGGCTTCAAGAAGAGCCTGATCGAAAGCCTGATGAACCAGTCGGCGCCGCTGATGACGATCAACGACCGCGGCAACAACCAGCCGACCCGCATGAACATCGTGACCCTCGGCATCGCCGAGGAGCACAGCAAGCTGGCCGAGGAGATCCGCGAGAGCCTGCGGAAGGGCGAGATCGGCATCACGATCGCCCCGACGCGCAACCGGTTCGAGATCAGCCTGCTCCAGACCCTGCACGGCATGTGCCCCTACAACCTCAGCGCGATCACCCAGTGGCAGGCCCTGTACCGGAAAAACAACGCCAAGATCAACTGCCACGCGATGCTGACGAACGACGCCTACCCGGTGCTCTGGTCGAGCTACGGGCTGATTCCCGCGAAGACGCTGGAAAACCTGTATATGGTCTACGTCCTGCTGCGATACGAGATGCACGCCGACACGGCGAAGTCGGTGCACGGCATCGAATACAACGCCGAGCTCGTCCAGTTCGAGCTGCATTACCAGCAGGAAAAACCGGTCCCGATGGGCCGCACGATCACCGAACTGTTCGACTATCTCAAGAACAATACAATGGGCATCTACCTCATCAACACCGTCTACAAGGAAGGCTGGCTCACCCTGCCGCTGCCCCAGCAGAACGCGATCATCAAGAAATACGTACCGCTCTTCACCGACAAGGTCAAGCAGCTGGAAGCCGGGGTCGAGCAGGAGATCCGGACGAACCACGAGGTGTCGGCGGCCAGCGACGAGCTGCTGTCGATCAAGCGAGGCATCCTGCGCGTCCTGACGGACATCCAGGAGCAGCACGAGGCGATCTTCAGCCAGCGGCCGTCGGGAACGGCGGCGCGGGCGGAGCTGCCGAAACCCTGACAAGGAGTCGAATTCCATGGTCGAAGTCAATCCCGGAAAAACCGAAATCAAGATCCAGTCAGGGTGGCTGATCTTCACGAGTGTCGCGGCGGTCATCTTCGCTCTGGTGTTCCACTTCGGCGTGCCGACCGGAACCCATGCGATCATCGCCTGGTCGCTGGTCGCGGCGGCTCTCCTGGTCGATTGGTGGTTCTTCCACGCCCCCGGCCTGATGATGATCGTCCTGGCGGGTGTTCTGGCCGGCCTGGCGTATCATTTTCACCTGTACTGACCCGTTATGGTCGAAGTCGCACCGCGAACCGGCGAAATCAGGATCAACCCCTGGCGTTTCATCGCGTTTCTGGCCTTTCTCGCGCTGATCGCCGGCGGGACGCTCTGGTCGATGTATTCCTCGTCCTGGGGCGCCAGCAACTCGTTCGCCGAGTGGCTGCGAAAATATCTCTCGGTGGTGAACCGGTTCCGGCCGAACACGAAGCCTGAAGACAATCTGGCCTCGGCCCTGCGACTGCACGGCATCGAAAAGCTAGGCGAGAAGCGGTATGCCGTGCTCTTCACGGTGACCGACAGGAACGGCGACCCGCTGACGACGGTGAACGCTGCGGACGTCGAGGTCCAGCTCGGCGACAAGCCCGCTTCCCGGCAGCGCGCGATCGTCGACCGCGTTGCGCCGCTGCACCTGATGAATCAGCCAGACCCGGTCTCGTTCTCGGGCGTGATGGACTATTCGGGAAGCATGTTCCCCGAAGACATCTCGGCGATCGAGTCGAACTACTCGGCCTTTCTTAGCGCGCTTGTCATGCCGTTTTCCGGCTCGATCGTCAAATTCAATAACAGTGTCAATACAATGACCGACCTCACGTCGAGCAAGAGCGATATCGAAAAGGCCGTCAAGAGGGCCGTTCCGCTCGAGAACACGGCGTTCTACTCCGGCATCGACAAGGGCATCTCGACCGTCCAGGCCCGACGCTGGATGCGGTTTCTGCTCTTGACGACGGACGGCAACGACAACTCGTCATCGCACACGCTCGACGAAGTGCTCCTGCGTTCGCGCCAGCACTTCGTTTCCTGCTTCACCCTCGGGTTCGGCTGGCTGAACGTCGACATCCTCAAGCGCATCGCCGAGGAAACGGACGGCTACTACGTCTACGTGCCCGACAGCGGCGAGCTTTCCAAGTGGTTCCCGAAGATCTCGAAGATCGTCAACAACGTGCAGGTGGCCGAAGTCGCCCTGCCGTCCGACCTGAGCCTTCCCCTGTCGGTCTCGATGACGGTGAATGCGAACGGCACCCGCCTCCAGCGCAGCCGGTAACCGGCGAAAGCGGGCGGGATGATGAGGAGACACGAGACCGCACCGGAATCCGCGCCTTTTTCCCTCGAAGGGAAGTCCCCTGCCACGGCCTCTCTCCTGAAGCACGCCGACCTTCTCGCGCGCTGGTGCGAGTCCGCGCTCGAGTCGGTCAGGGCGCATCCGAAGCAGTTCGGAGACCTCGATGTGGCCGGTCTCGAGTTCGGCATCACCTTCCTCCGCCGGCGTCTCATCCCGAATGTCGCGACAGACGGCACACTGCCTCCCGTGGCGATCCTGTGCGGCGGAACGAATACCGGCAAGTCGACGCTGATAAATACAATAGCAGGACATATCGTTTCTCCTTCCGGCTGCACCGCCAGTTTCACGAAGAGGCTCGTCGGAGCGGGCCACGAAGAGGACCTGAAGGCCGTCACGGCCGCGCATGCCGGCTTTCACCTCGTCCCCACCTCCGAGCTTTCCACCCCCGCCCCGCGCAGGCACGCGCTCTATGCCGACCACAATCCGGACTGGCCGCGCGATCTTCCGATCGTTCTCGATTCTCCAGACATCGACAGTTCGGATCCGAAGTGCCGTGACGCGACACGCCTGGGTCTGGGTTTCGCCGACCTCGTGGTCTGGGTCACGACCCAGCAGAAATACGAGGACCAGATGGGCATCAGCTTTCTCGACGAGGCAATGCAGCTGCTTCCCCGGCGGATCGACGTGTTCAACCAGTATCTTCCGCAACATGCGGGGGCACTGGACGATCTGACGCGGAAATACGGCGAGAGATGGCCGAACCACAAGAGGGCCGTGCTGGCGATTCCCCTGCAGGAAACGACAGGGCAAGGAGTTCTGCCCTCCGACGCCGTGAAGGATCTCAGGCGGCATCTCGCAGACTCCGCGGCCGAGCCACTCTCTCGACGGATCGAGTCGCTGGAGCACGGTCTCGGAAACGCGCAGACCGCACTCACGGGATCGGCTCGGCATCTCCTAGCGCGGCAGGACGAGTGCGAGGAGATGATACACCAGTTCAGGCAGCGCATCGAACGGTCGCTGAAACAGCCAATCCGTGAATTCGCCGGCCATGCGGGGTATTTCGAGCTTCAGGACGCCCTCGTCAGAGTGCTCCAGCCTCGTCTGAAAACCTCGTTCGGGGACCTGGTGAGCGACATCAGCCGGAAGGCGGGTGATGCCTATTCCATGCTTCGCAGCACCCTGTTCGGAAGTTCGCCGAAACAGGGTCCCGTCGATCCGATCGCGGAGCGCGACCGGCGCGATCTCGAAGAGGCGGCGAAGCTCATCGAAGCAGCGCGCGCCGACATGCTCGATCGAAGTCGCGCTGCCGCCCAGAGCGGGAAGGCGCTGGCGATCCGCCTGCACGACGAGCTTCGCCTGCTCGACTGGCCTGACCCGGCGGCCTTGCGCAATCGACTCCGGAGCCATCTGACGGAACGCAGTCGCACACACATGCAGCCGGTGATCGACAAGTTCGAACACGACCTCGCCGATTTTTGCGACGGCAATCCCGAGATCATCGCGACGATGCGGGCGGTCATTCCGGGATTCTCCGCTCTGACTGGCTTCGCCGCCGCGGTCATCGCGATCAAGACGGCCGTGATCCTGCCCGGCGTCACGGAGTATCTGCTGGGGCCGATCGGCCTGCCGGTGTATGAACGGCTCGCAGGCTGGCTTCCCGCCAACCTTCTGCATTTCGTCGATCAGCTGTCGCTCTCGCGGGAGCCGTTCATGTCACGAACATACGACGCATTCGAGAAAACGCGACGCGCGATCTTCCTCGAGCCTGTGGAGTGGCTGACCGGGCCGGTCGAAAAGTTGTTCCAGCCGGTCGAGATCGACCGCGGAGACGTTCCTTTGCTGCTGGAGCAGATTCGGACCGACTGGGAGGCCGTTCGGGCCGATTGGGAGACTACTTCGACCAGGTCGTCCTGAGGGCAAGTTCCTCCTCGGTGACCCAGCCTTTCTGCGTTTTTCCGTCAGAGCCCGGAACCGACTCGACATGCAGGGTGTCGCCGACGATCTCGAGGATACGGAGTTCAGAGCCTGCCTTGATCTTGTACCGCCGCGGTTTGAAAAGGAAGTTCTTCTTCAGGATATTGTGCTCGTCGCCCCGGCGCTGATAGACATACAGGTCGGTCTTCGTCCGGTAGACGGCCGTGCGATCGGGTTCTTCCTGTTTCACCTTGTCGGCGGCCGGCTCCGTTTTCGCCGGTTCCGGCACCGATTTTGACGCTTCGGGAACCGCCACTTTCGTGCCGCATTTCGAGCAGAATTTGACGTCATCGAGAAGCTTCTGGCCGCAGCCGGAGCAGTAGGCAGCCCAGGCAGGGAATGCGCCGATCAGGCAGAAACACACCAGCAGAAACAGTTTTCGCATCTTCGATCCTCCATCTCATTGGTACGGGTTCTTACCCTGGGTCAAGTGTATACCCGCCCCCCCGAAAAGAAAAGTGCCACCACCGCCCAGAGCAAACGCTCCGGTTTTCACGACCACCGAGATGCGGAGACGGTGTGAGGAGGAAACGATATGTTCCTCGGCGCCTCAGCGTCTCAGCGTTGAATCTTCCATTTTTTCGATCACGTGAAACACCAGGGCCGGGGAAGCGGTTCCCTCGGGGCGGAACAGATCGGGGCGGGCAATCACCCAGGCGTGCTCTGGCGGAAAGGGCGGGAAAAAGACGAGGGTGTCGATCCGAAGTTCCGAGAGGCGGCGGAGCCAGGCTTCGGGGTCGGCTTTCGCGGCAACCGCGGCCGCGTCGTCGTATTCCACGATCGAACCGTCCGTCGTGATCGGAACATAAGTCAGATCGTTCTGAAGTTTTCGGCCGAGGAGAGGCGCCCAGTACCATTTATAGCCCTGATTTTTGTACCACCCCGTGGAAAAGCCGATTCGACGCGGAGCTGCCGGATCGTCACAGATGGTCCAGGCAGGCGCGATATCGCGGTCAGGGCCGTGGGCCTCGTAGGCGGCAGCATACTGACGCTGCCGAATGCGCCCTTCGATCTCCGGCAACAAGGCCAGAGCGACACATCCAAAAGCCAGGATGACAGCGAGGCCCGTCATTCCGAGCCAGGGCAGTCGCCGGACCGGCAGGAGCGCCGCGGCGAAGGGAGTGCCTAGCAGGACAAGGTCGAGCCACCGGAAGCCGGTCGAGAACTGTTCCGGCAAACCGATGACGATGGCCGTCGTGCCCATCAGCAGGACGAGCGAAAGCACCCTCGAGCGCGCGTCCTCGCGCCAGCGTTCGAACGCGAGAATGCCTAGCAGGGCGAGGATGGCCGTCATGATCGCGATCAGACGTGCATTGATACTCGCATACGAGACGTGGAACTTCCACATGCCCGAGCCGAGCAGGCCGGCCGTCGAACCCGCCAGCAGCAGGAGAAGGAAGGCGCAGAAGCCCCGTCGACCGGTCTTCCAGAGATACGCCAGGCCGGCGGGCGCCACGACGGCGAGCACCAGACAGGCCGGGCCGAACGACATCGGCCCGAAGCCAAAATACCATCGCAATAAATATACAATTTGTTCCGGCATTGTCGCACCGGGCATCATGAGATCCGCGGCATGGTTGATCCGGGCAAGGTAGGAAGCCCATTCCGCGCTTCCGGGAAACAGCGACATTCCCGGAAGACTCAACGGCAGAGGCCAGGTTGGGGAGCCGTGGGTCAGATACATGCGGAGGTAGTGAGGAACGCCGGCCAGGGCCGCTGGAATCGCAGCGAAAAGCCACCGGGCGGGGCTCAGACGCATCGGTGCCGGAGCGAAGCAGAGCAGGAAGAGCAGGCCGAGAGCGGCCGTCACGCCGGCCAGGCCGAACACTTTTATCGCGAGTGCGTTTCCGAACGCGGCGCCGCACAGGAACAAGGCTTCCCGGGAACGCGTCTCCCAGGCTTCGAGAAAGAACAGAATGCCGCCGAGAAGTGCTCCGAGGAGGGGGATGTCGACGTAGGTCGTCGCGAGGAACGCGAACACGGCCGGCATGAACCCGATAATGGCGGCCGGAATCGCGGCCCTACGGGCAGGCAGGCCGAGGGATCGTCCGAGTTCGTAGAGGGCCGCCATCACGAGCCCCCAGGCCGGAAACGCCGCGAGGCCGGCCACAAGGTCGCCATGGAACGGCAGCATCAGCCAGGCGATCATCCCCTCGCCCGCAGTCGGGTAGAACCGGTATTTGATCCCCCAGGGGCCGGGCGAGTCGATATCGAACCAGCCGCCCGTTCTGACGAAGTTTCCCGCAAAGAGGTCGTGATAGGACAGCGAATCGAAGGAGATCGAGAGGTTCAGCACGCCCCGGACCGCCGCGACACCCGCGGCGGCGATGCAGAACAGGACGAGCCTGCGAGCCGGTCCCGCGAGAGCCTGGTCGATGCGCGTTCGAAGATTCTCCACATCGGTGCGAAGCATGGCGTCCAGGGGTGAATCATTCCGGGGGAAGCGCCCCCGGACGAAGGCGACGATCGCCGCGAACGCTCCCGTTGCGGCTACGACGAGCGGAAGCCGGAAGGCATGCCCCTGTGCCAGGAACTGAAACAGACAGATCTGAAACCACTGCCCGACCACGACCGCCCCCACCCAACGTCGTGCCGTCGAGCTGCGCGGAAGGAGCCACGCAGCCGAGCCGTATGCCGCATATCCGAGCAGGCCGAACAGCAGAAGTGCAACGATCGAATCATATGCATTGTGCATTATATTTCACTCGCCATTCCAAGAAGAATTCCCCGGGGCGCTGTCAATCGCGTTCCGTCTGTTTTCGATCACGCGAAATACCATCGTCGGGGAGGCCGGCCCCTCCGGCACGAACAGCTCGGGGTGAGCAGTCACCCAGGCATGTTCGGGAGGGTATGGAGGAAACAGCACTATGGTATCGATCCCTTTTTCCGCCAATCTCCGATGCCATGATTTGAAATCGGCGCATGCTGCGATCCTTTTTGGATCGTCATATTCGATGATTTTTCCGCTTTTCGTTATAGGTATATACGATAAATGATTCTGGAGTTTTTTTCCCAACAGAGGTCCCCATGACCAGTTGTAGCCCAAAACCCCGTTCCACCCGGCGGCAAACGCGATTTTCCGAGGATTCGCAGGATTATCGCAATACACCCATGCCGAAGAGATCACTCGACTCAACTCGTAGCCCTCAAATGCGGCAAGAAGCTGCCGAGGTCGCAGCTCGCCCTTGATCATAGGTAGAAATGTCAACATCATGACCATGAGAAGACCAGCAACGCAAGGGAAACGGGTATGCCGAAATGCCGGAAAAACAGGAAATGGCATCAGAGCAGCGATGAACGGCAGCAGTATCAGAATCATATCTAGCCAATGGTATCCGGTCGACCACGTGACCGGATACGAGAAGACAAAAGCACCAACAGACAAGGCCACAAGTCCGTTCAGAACTTTCCGACGCGCCTCTTCAGACCATCTTTCCAGTGAAATCATGCCCAACAGTGTCATCAAAGCGATGGGGTATGTATAAAGTCTGGAGTTCACCGTTGCAAATAGGACATGGAATTTCCACATTCCGCCACCCAGCAAACCGACAAAAGACACCAGCAGGGCCAGTGCAGCAAAGACCACAAAGCCCCTTTGTCGCTTTTTCCAAAGCCTGTACAAGCCAAAGGGAGTCATGAAGACAGCGATCAAGCCGCCAGGTCCTATCGACACCGGCCCGAAGCCGAACATCCACTTCATGATCCACCCCAACTCCACCAAGAAGGATCCTCCCGAGATATGCTGGTCAGTGAGTTGCGCGAGATATTTCATATTTTCAGCTCGTGCAGGACTTCCGGCGAACATATGGAGAAATAGCACATTGAGCGGAAATGGCCAGACCGGCGACCCATATTTTATATACGACTCACAATAATGAACGAGTCCCACGACTGCCGCAGTCAGGCTCATCAACAACCAAAAAGAAGGGCGCCATCGGGCACTCACACACATGAGGCATTTCGATGCCAGCAATATAAAAGCAACTGCAATACCGGACAATGCCAAAACCTTGATCGAGAGGGCAGTTCCGAATGCGGCACCGCACAATGCAAATGCAGGCCATTCTCCCGTTTGCCATGCTATAAGGAAAAATAACGTACCGCCAAGCATGCTGCCCAGAAGCGGAATCTCAACATATATCGCAGCAATATACGCGCATACAGCCGGCATAAAGCCCATCATTAGTGTGGGAACGACCGCACGGCGAGGTCGTAAGCCAAGATGGCGCCCCAGTTCATAAAGCGAGGTCATGATAAGACACCATGACGGAAAGCACGACAAGCCGGCAACCAGATCACCATGAAAAGGGAGCATCCACCATGCGGTGATGATTTCCCCCCCAGTCGGATAAAACCTGCATAAAAGGCCCCAATCGCCCGGCGCGTCGAGATCGAACACACCGCCTTGTTGCACGAACATGCCTGAATACAGCATGTGATATAATAATGAATCCGTGGTAATGGGAATGCTGATGATTCCACGGAAAAGAGCAACACCGGCAACAGCGATGCACCCTACGAAAAGAGCTCTTTCTCCGCTGGATAGTGCCTGACCCAGCCGTTTGCGAATAGTCTCCAGGTCATCTGCAAACCTGGATCTGATCGTATCTTCGCCGAAAGACCGTCTCATCAGAACAATAGCCACCAACACAGCAACAAACAACAACGTCACCATGACCGGCAGCAGCCGATATGCCTTAAACCAGGACAGGAGGTGGAAGACTCCAACCTGATACCATTGCCCGACAATCAACGCAGCTGACCATCGCTGAGCTGTTGACTTCATGGGAAGGAGCGAGACAGCGATACAGTATGACACTCCGCCGATCAGAGCAAGCATGGCAACCGCCATCACGGCATCAAAAAAATATGACCCCAAAAGGATCGGATCTGTCATGAGATGATTCTATGCCCGATTTTCTGGACAGCTAAGACTCGGTAACGTTTCGTTGTCTGCAAGTGCCGCGATCATAGCACGGCCCGCCGAAGAATTGCACGGAGAGGAATCGTGGGGTATGCTCGTCGATATATGCACACGACGCTTCCCGCCCATGCAACTCGCGCCGCCGCCGACCTTCGAACGCTGATCACGGCGTCGAAGGCACTCTGGGGCCGTCCCCTTCCGGCCGACGAGGCGGAGGCGGAGCGGCAGATCGGCCTCCTCGAGGAGCGCGAGAAAAGCGTCTGTGACTGTCTCCTCACGGTCATCGCCGGCGGCACCAACGTCGGCAAGACGACGCTGATCAACGCCCTTGCCGGCAGACAGATCGGAGAAACGTCTGCGAAGGCATGTTTTACGGAACAGGCGGCCCTGTATGTTCACAGGAACCGGATCGCAACCGCGAAACGTCTCCTGAACGGGGTTCTGCCGCCCAACGAACCGATCGTCACCCATGAGCACGAGGCGCTCGAGCACCTGATCCTAGTCGACACTCCCGATCTCGATGGCATAAAGGACGCGAACCGGAAAACCTTCGCCAAACTTCTCGAACGTGCCGATCTCGTGCTGGTCGTCGTCACCGCCCAGAAATACGATTCGCTCGCCCTCTACGAGGTTCTCGCCGAGTCGATGGGGTTCAGGCGCGCCGTCATCGTTCTGAACCGGCTCGACGAGGGGATGAAGACGCCGCGTGAACTGGACGATATCGTCGCGGACCTTCGAACGAAGATCGGCGCCCTGAAGCTCAAAACGCCTCTCGACGACGAGCTTCCCATCTTCCGCATCTCGGCGAACAACGCCCTGCTCGCGAAGACCGGCCAGGGAGGCGGCCCCCGGTGGGACTTCCCGAAGCTCGAGGAGTATCTCCGCGAAAGGCTCGACGCGGCGGTCGCCCAGCGCATCAGCACCGAGAACCAGGCCGGACGCGCCTCGGAAACCATTGCCTGGGTCGAAACGGCGTGCAATCTTGCTTCGGCAAGGCAGACCGTTTCCAGTCTCCGAAGCTGGAAGGATACGTATCTTCGGGAAAGTCGCGAGAAGCTGAGAGACGCGGCGCGTGCCGCCGTCGGCGTTCTCGCTCCCGAGTTGGTGCGGCGCCGCGAGTCGGCCGCGGCCGAGCGGCTTGGTGGGCCGTTCGGTGCTTACGTGCGGGCCTCGCTCGCCGTTTCCATGATGGCGATGCGGCTCCAGAGTCTCGTCGCATC
>JAKJFL010000676.1:0-2240 GCA_022704935.1 Candidatus Rifleibacteriota bacterium | reverse complement strand
TCACGGGTTGCTGCCTCGAGGCTGTACTGAATGCCGTGGCGGGCCGTGAGCTGGAGGGTGATCTCCTGACCGGGAGCGAGAGAAAACGGCAGACGCGGATTTGCGCGGTCATACCGGACGGGATGGCCGTTCACCTCGAGCTGGGTCGTCGCGTCGCCGGTCAGATAGAGGATGCGGATCTTGAGCGAACTCTCGACCTGGTTGTCACTGACGTTTTTGAGGGTTATACGAACGGTGCTCTCGGCTGTCTCATCGAGGAGACGGCTTTTCGCTTCGCATTCAACCACCTGGAACGCGTCCGAATGTCCCCGTTCGAGAACGAACTCCGGCAGCCTCGGAAGAAGGTTGCGGCTTGCAGCCGTAAGTGGAAGCACCCCGGCGACAGCAAGGAAAAGAACGAGAAGGCCTGCGATGTAAGGCACTCTGGGAGAGGCGATGCCGTGCGGATTCACGATTGTTCAAGGCTCCAGACGTTCGTCAGATGTCCGTTCCGGCGGTTCCGGAACATTCGTAGTATAGCCAAACGGTGGGAATCTGTCAAAAATCGGCCCGAGCGACGGTCGGAAAATTCGGCCGGGGTCTGGACGTACGGCGCCGGCGCATGTAACATCGTCGAACCGCCGCCGCCTTCGGCGACCGTTCGAAAGGGGAATCGCATCCATGTCTACATCCACTTCCGCGCAGGAAGCCCTCAAACCGGCCGTCGCTGCCGGAATTTTCGCCGATCTTCACGTGCACAGCACCGCTTCGGACGGCGTGTTTTCCCCGGCGGAGATCGTGCGGCAGGCTGCCGAGATCGGCCTGGGGGCGATCGCTCTCACTGATCACGACACGCTTGTAGGGGTTCCCGAAGCAAGGCTTGCGGCGGTTGATGCCGGAATCGAGCTCGTTGCCGGTATCGAGCTCTCATGCGGCTGGCCGGGAAAGGATATTTCCCTGCACGTGGTTGGCCTGTTCCTCGACGAAGCGTCCGAATCGCTGGTCCGCCTCCTGGAAGATCAGAAAATACATCGATTTCACCGGGCCATGGAAATCATCGACCGGCTTCAGAAGCTCGGATTCCCGATGGAGCCCCTCCGCGAGCGATTCGCGGCATCGACCGAGAAAGTCCTCGGCAGGCCCCATGTCGCGCGGTATCTCGTCGAGATCGGGGCTCTGGAGGATTTCCAGCAGGCGTTCGAACAGTATCTCAGGCGTGGCCGGCCGGCATACGTCCAGAAAAAGCACGTTCTCCCGGAAGAAGGCATCGCGGCCATTCACGGTGCGGGCGGCATGGCGTTCATCGCCCATCCCGGCCTGATCTCCGACTGGCCCGCCACCTGGGACATGATCAAGCACCATCCCTGGGACGGCATTGAGACCCATTATTCCGAGCACACGCCCGAGCAGTTCGAGTTCTTCCGGCGCCTGGCGGCGGAGAACGGCTGGCTCATGAGCGGCGGCAGCGATTACCACGGGGACTACGGGAAGCACGCCAGCCGCTTCGGCCTCTTCGGCCTCGACCGGCCCGGTTTCGCCAGACTCGCGGCCGAGGCAGCTGAACGGCGGCTGAAAGAGAACGCGGCATGAAACGAATTTTTTCGACGCGCACCCCGAAAAACAAGGGCGAGGAGAGGCCCGAACCGGCACCGTCCGTCACCGACCGTCCGCCCCGGAAAAGCCGCCCGCCTTCGGAACGACGTTCTGGGTCTGGCGGAACGCGCGGCCGGATCTGTTTTGAATGCGACGTTTCCGCTCTCACCGGATCGGGACGTTACGGCCGCGAGCTCCTGCTGGCTTCGCGGGGTATCGAGCTGCCCCTGTCGTTGCAGGTTCGCAAATCCTACGACCACGACGAGGCTTTTGTCCTGCCGAACTTTCTCGAGACCCTCGCGCAGAGGCCCCCCATCGGTAACATCAGGATGGTGTGCCTGCCGGCCTTCGCCCTTCCGGATCGCGTCGACGGCGGGCGTTACTGGGCGATGACCTCGTTCAATCCCGACCGGCTGAGCGACGTCGAACGGCGGGCCCTGCGTCGGCCGGAGCGCCTGTTCGTGCCGACGGAAGCCCATGCGGCCCGTCTCGGAAAAGAAAAAATACCAAAAAATATAATATCTGTCCTCGAGCCCGCGGTGAACCCCGGGGTGTTCGGTCCGAAGGCGGTCTGGCCGACCGAGCGTCTGGACAAGGGAAAAGCGTTCACGTTCATCTCGGTGATATCCCCGTTGCGACGGCACGGCATCGATCTTCTCCTGCGCGCC
>JAKJFL010000675.1:0-2241 GCA_022704935.1 Candidatus Rifleibacteriota bacterium | reverse complement strand
AGCCGGGTGACCGAGTTGACGATGATGGCGCAGTCGCCGTAGGTCAGCGGCCTCGGGCCGGTCCGGTCCTCGATGCGCAGCCCGCCGCCGACGAGCGTCCGGATCATGTCGGCGACGGCGTCGGCTTCCGAATTCCGGGCCTGCGGCGAGGTCAGAAGACAGGTGACGGGTTGCGGTCGGAGTGACGGCCCGCGATCGGCTTCCTGGGCTGGCGGAGGATTGTCTGTATTTGATGATATAAATGCGTCGGCCAGCGTGAGGATCTCCTGCACCGACCGGTAGTTGCGGTTCAGCCAGATCGTCCCCGTCGCCGGAAAAGAGCGGAAGGTGCCAATGTCGGCGCCCTGGAACCGGTAGATGCTCTGCTTCTCATCGCCGACGACGGTCACATGGCCGTCCCGGCCCTCGATGAAACTCCTGATGATGCCGAACTGTTCGCGGTTGTTGTCCTGGAACTCGTCGATCAGGAAGACCCGCTGCTCGGGGTCGAGGCCGGACTCCCGTTGCGAGGCGATGAGGCCGGCGCCCCGGCGGAGGATCTCGTCAAAATCGAGCAGGTGCCGTTCTTCGAGCTTCTGCAGATATCGGCTGTAAAACCGGAAGAACCAGGTCTGGACGAGACGTTCGAGAGGCGCGGGCGGCGTCGGCCGCTCACCGAACTTCTGGTCGGAGAAACGCTGGAAACCGGCCGGCGAGAGAAGATACCGCCGGACGGCGCCGAGCAGGCCGGGAAAAAGGCCCGTGATGCGGTGGGCGAGATCCGGGCCGAACGCTTCCGGACCGTCGAGCAGCTCGGCGGCATGGGCCTGGCGGAACTCCTCGAGGATCTCGGCGAGGATCAGCTTGCGGCCGCCCTCCGTGAGAACGGCGTCGCCGCGGTCGAGGCCGGCGCCGAAGGGGTCGCGCCTGAGCCATTCGCCGAGAAACGCGTGGAAGGTCGAGACCTGCAGATCGCGGAGGATCGCGGCGCCGAGACCACGCTCGGGAATGGCGAGCCTTTCCTTCATCTCGGCGGCCGCTTTGCGGGTATAGGTGATCGCGACCAGCTCCGACGGGCGTATCCCCTGGCGGAGCAGCGCGACGATGCGTCGCGTCAGAACCTCGGTCTTGCCCGAGCCTGCGCCGGCGGCGATCTTCACGAAACCGGCCGGCGGTTCGGTGACCGCGCGGCTCTGGTCAGGGTTCAGCCGCTCCAGGAGGTCGGTCAGATCAATCCGGTTCGACATCGGAGGTTCCGCTTTCTTCCTGCGCCGGGAGCCGCAGCTGGTCGAGCCGTTCCTGGCAGAATGCCTGGAACTCGCAGCCCTTGTTGGGAGACCGGTTCAGGCAGGAGTTCGCTGACGGGGCCGCCGACGGGGCGCAGTCGAAGACCCGTGTGCGTGAGATATCGTTCATCAAACGCTCGATCGTGTCCTCGAACATGGCGAACCGGTCGGGGTCGATCTGCACGGCCCAGTCGGGCCCGGCTCCGAGTCCCAGCATGCCGGCCTTCATGAAGCCGGGTTGAAAACCTTTATATTTCTTCTTGTATAGATCATCCTTGGGATACAGTGTCGTTGCACAGGCCCGTGAATGGCCGAGGCTTTTCGCCGCGAGCAAATAGAACGGGAGCTGAATTTCCGACGGCGGGCCCGACTCGGGAAACGCCTCCGATGCGAGTTTCGTGCCCGATTTCGAGCTGCCGGTCTTGTAGTCGATGATCCAGAGCACACCGTCGGGGGCGTTCAGCCAGCGGTCGATGCGTCCCTTGCATCGGTGGCCCCGGAATTCGAACCGGATCTCCGCCTCGACGCCGATCGTCCCCGCTGCCGGGACCTGACCGTTCACGTAGACGGCTTCGCGGTAGGTTTCGAGCAGTTCGCGCGCCTGGCGGCCGTAGAAGGTTCGCTGGAGGATCGGGAGCGCCTCGAGCAGGGGCTGACCGTGATCCGTCCAGAGGAGGTCGAGATCTTCGAAGGAGGGCGTTCTGCCACCGGCGAAGCGGCCCTCGGGATGATGGAGATGCTCGAAGCAGGCGTGGACGGCGTTTCCGAAGACGAAGAACGCCTGGTTTTCGACGCGGGGGTCGCGGAGCCGGAGAACGTGTCTGAAGAAGAAACGGCGCGGGCAGTCGAGGTAGTCGCGAAGTGCCTGGGCCGAGAACCGGAAGCCGGCCGGAAGCTCGGCGCGCGATGGGGGAGCGATGCCGAATCGACGGGGGGCCAGCGGGTCTTCCTGCGAGCCGTCGCCGGGATCTGCGAC
>JAKJFL010000674.1:0-2242 GCA_022704935.1 Candidatus Rifleibacteriota bacterium | reverse complement strand
CCTGGCGGGATCGATCCGGTAATTGACCTCTTCCATGGACGGACTTGGACTGGCGTCCGGCGTGCCGAACATCTGCCGGAAAAAATGGATCTCGGAGCCGGAGACCAGGATCGGCGTCGTGCCGTCGTCGGCGAAGGCGCCGGTTTCGACCGCCGGCTTTTGCAGAGCTTTCCTTTTCTGTGCAAGGGTCGCGGAGCCGGGGATGCGCGGGGCAGCACATCGGAAATCCCGTCGGAGATAGTTGATGGCATGACGGGCGCCCTGGAGCTCCTGCAGATCGACCGAACCCCGCGATCGCTGATTGCTGATGAAGCTGAACACTTTGTAGGCGATGAGGAAGAGCCCGGCCAGCAATACAAGGCCGATCATCGTCTCAACCAGCGTGAAGCCGGTCGTTCCGGATTTCCTGCGCGACGGTCTCATGTCAGTATGGCTCCCGTTCGTCGAACATGACTGCCGGAAGGGAAAGTTTGCGCATCCGGTCCGGATCCCCGCCGATGGCTTCTATCTTGTCAGGTGTTTTGCCCTCGTTCCAGGACACCTCCACGATCACCTGCTTCAGGAACCGTGAGTTCGGGATCTCGCTCTCGACGGGCTTTATTTTGATCTTCCGATAAAAATATGCTTTTGTATATTGGTCTGGATATGTTTTGTTCGTCGGCTGCCAGACAGCCGTGGGGTGTACGGGCAAGGTTACGGATTTCCCGGATGCCGGATTGACGAGCGACCCTTCGAACATCTGGAGCTTGGCCGGCGTGAGTTCTTCGGAGGGAGTCGACTGGATCAGTTCGATTGTTTCCTGGGCGATCTGGAGCGCCCGGAGGTAGTTCTCCGCCTTGCTGGTTTCGGTCCGGGTCGATGTGGCGAAATAGATCAGCCCCCCGAAACAGACCAGGCTGATGGCGAAGGCCACGACCACCTCGACGAGGGAAAAGCCACGCTGCGGGGCTCGCCGGATCATCGGGCACTCCCTTTTTTCCCGGAGCCCGGCGTGCCGGCGTCCCGCGTCAAACCCTGCTGCGGGCTCGTCTCCCGGAGTTCCCGGATGCGCTCGGCCGCTCGTATCGTTGTATCGGGGGTCTGAGGGAGGAAATACTCGTCCGGTAACTTGTGGAAATCGCGTGAGATCGGTCTTGGCGGGGAATCGTCCGCGGGCATGAAGTCGCGCGCGCCGGGCGTGATCTGGCCTATGGCCGCTTTTCGCCCCTGGATGAGAGTGTCGAGTTCCGCTGCATCCGTTTCATCATCGGATGCAAACCCGGTGGACCCGGACATCACGCCCATGGTTCGCGAGCCCGGATGCCGGTCACCTCTGCCGTGCTTTTGCAGCCAGAACGCGAAAAAAAGCATCGACAGCACCGCCAGGACCAGCAGTCCGGCCGCGACACCGTTCAGATTTCCCCCCCGTCGGTTACTCGGCATTGTAATCCGCCGCCAGCATGGATTTTGCCTCGCTGATGCTCACCCGGACCGGATATTCGGGGAAATACAGATTGGGGTCATGCACGATGGTGAGCTGTCCTCCATCGGGAAGGGTGCTCAACTCGAAGAGATTGTCGACGAGCAGGTTCCCGTAGATGTTGACGCTTTTTCCGCCGAAGCTGATGCCGCTTTCGGAAGACGGTGCCGCCGTCGAGTTATCCCTGAAGCCTGTCGTCGCGGCCAGCGAGGCGAAGATATTCACGCTTGGTGCGGACGACTGGACGAGAAAATGGCCGAACATCAGATACATTCCCAGTGAATCTCTCTTAGTGCTGAGCGGCGCGAGATTGCCGAGGCGGCAGTTGCCCTCGTGGACGACGATGCGACCCTTGCCGCGGTAGTGTTCCACGGAGGTGAGATCGAGAGGCTTTTTTGCGGCGCTGACGATCAGGGAGATCCCGTCGAGGTCGAGAACCTGTTTCCCGCCGATGGTCTTGATGCGGTCGCGCGCGAACTCGTCCGCATTCTGGTAGATGTGCGCCACGCTGCGCAGCGACTCGTCGAACGCCGGGAAAACGTCGTAGCCGGGAATACTGCCTTTCCCGGCCGTCGGGGCCGGAACGACGGTTTTGCCCGTTCCGAAAAACAGGTGATTGATCGAGAGCAGATCGATCGCCGTCGACATCAGCACCTTGGTTCTCTCGTCGATCGGAGGGGTGCAGGGCTTGCTCGCGAAGGTGAGCTGCGAACTCTCGTAATGCAGGGGCACGGGCGGAAAGGGGACGTCGACCGAGGCGCCGCCGTACAGGTCGAATTTGAC
>JAKJFL010000673.1:0-2243 GCA_022704935.1 Candidatus Rifleibacteriota bacterium | reverse complement strand
GTGTTAGACGCCCTGGGCACCGAAAACCGGAGAATCGCTTCAAAAGCGGTTCTCCGGTTTTTCTTTCGATCGTTTCGAACGCTTCGATGATACCTGTAACCCCGGGACGGCGATCGGGTAAGATAAGTGCTGGAAGGCAAAAACGATCGGGGAGGAAACCATGAAAATCAAAATTCATCCGGTGTTGCGTCCCGGCATTGTGTTGCTGCTGATGATCGCACTGTGCTCGTGCTCGTTTGCGCAGTCTGACATGCTCTCGACCCTTGAAAACCATCAACCCGAAAAACAGGGAGTTCAGATCGGAGTCGGCTCGGGCGGCGATGCTTCGCAGAAACCGGCCGCGGTGGCGATGGTTCCGAACGACACTTTCTCGAAATTCATGGATCGCATCAATGCGCTGTTCGCGAAACTCAATTCGCTCGCATCCCGCGTGAATCAGCTCATAGACCGTCTCGCGAAAGCGAAAACCGCGAAAAACAACACCGGTGCAAATGTCAGCGCCAAGCCTGCACCGAGTGGTTCAAAGCCCGCTGTCTCCACGTCCGGAAACAGCGAGTCTGCTGCGCTGAACGCCTGGAAGGGTGGCAAGCTCTCCCCGGCGAAGTTCTGCGAACTGCTCGGCCCGATCGCGGCGGCCACCTTCGCCGCCACCGGGGTGCCGGCGTCGGTTACGCTGGCCCAGGCGGCCCTCGAGACGGGGTGGGGCGCCTCGACGATCGGCAGCGCCAAGAACCTGTTCGGCATCAAGGGAACCGGGCCCGCCGGCTCGGTGACTGTGCCGACCAAGGAGTGGTCAGGCGGCAGGTTCATCACGATCAACGCCAAGTTCAGGAAATACAACACCTGGAAGGAATCCGTCGACGACCACGCCCGTTTGATCAGTCAGGTTTCCAGATACAAAAACTGCATGAAATACAAGAACGACCCCGACCAGTTCGCCCGCGAGGTGCAGAAGGCCGGATATGCAACGGACCCGAATTATGCTAATAAGTTGATCAGCATCATGAAGGCCAATAATCTGTACAAGTGGGACAAATGACTCCCTCTGAAATCAGGAGAAACAGAATGAAATACCCGCAGACAGTCGTGTACGCTCTCGGTTTCGTGGCATTGCTTTCGGCCGCTTCGTTCGGCCTCGAACTGGCCAGCGCGTCCGGGAAGCTTGTTCCCGGCGCGCCCGACGTCCAGACTCTCAAGGTGCAGGACGGCGCATCGATCAAGCTCGTCATCCGCGATGCCGCGGGCGCGAAGCTGTTCGAAAGCGAAGAACTGGGTTCGGAAGAGAGACCGTTCACGCTCGAAGGGAAGCCGACGTCTCTCGCCCTTCGCGACCTGACGGGTGACGGCGTGCCGGAAGCGGTGACCGCCGCCTTCTACGGCCCGCGTGCCAGCGGCCTCTACGTTTTCACCTACGACGTGGCGACGAAGAAATTCGTGCCGGTTCCGTGCACGTATCCGAAGCATGACCTGACCCGCGACATGCTCGTCTCGGACCTCCAGCAGAGCGATGGTTCCGACATGATCATCGCCGCCGACGGCACCGTGACGATGCTGGGCCTGCAGTATCCGGAAAAAGACGGCGGTGAGCCGGTCCCGGCCGCTTACACCTTCGTCTTCAAAGACGGGAAGTTCGTCCACCAGAAGACCGAGCCTCTCCCGAAAAAGTGATCTTCTGCTTTCCGAAACCCCGGCCGGACGCATGACGCGTTCATCCGGGGTTTTTCAATCGGTCAGATCCTCGTTGGGCCACATGCGCTCGGTGCGGTTGCGGACGTAATCTCGCGCGGAAAACTCGACGCGGCCGCTGTCGGGGCCCACGATGAACGGATCCTCGCCGAACATGCAGTATTCCTTGAACAGATCGTTCCCGGGTTTTCCGGGCTTCCTGTTGGATTCGATCCACTCATCCAGGAGTAGTATGGCGGCTTCCCTGGCGAGTTCGATGGATTCGAACTCGCCGAGTTTATACCGGTAATCCTCATCCATGAAATGGAAATTGTCGTCGACGAATACCGTGTATGTCATGAAGAAATCCTCTCTATATTATAATGACAAATATATTCATACGTTCAGGTTTTCGAAAAGGACCGTCGAGAGATATCGTTCGCCCGAATCGGGCAGGATGACGACGATTGTTTTTCCGGCGAATGCGTCCTCGCGGGCCAGACGAAGAGCCGTGGCCGTGGCTGCACCGGAAGAGATCCCGGAAAGGATGCCTTCCTCGCGGGCCAGGCGGCGCGCCA
>JAKJFL010000672.1:0-2246 GCA_022704935.1 Candidatus Rifleibacteriota bacterium | reverse complement strand
AGCGACGAGGCGGCCGTTGCCGGTGCTCGAGATGCGGCCTGTCAGGTAGATCTTCCCACCCTGCGGATCGATATCCTCGAGGATGATCTGCTTCGTCTGGGGATTGTAGAACGCCTGGACTTCGTAGGTATAGATGCCGCCGACATACTTGGCGCCGCCGTCGTTCAGCTTGTAGTTCCGCAAGGCGTCGGGGGTGATATTCTGACCGTAATAATAATAATCGTACTGGTTGATCTTGTTCTGGGCGTCGGTCGAAAGCGTGATCTTGTATTCCGCGTAACCGCTCTGGATCAGCCCGTTGATGTTGATGTCGGATGCGTTGATGAAAACGCTTCCGCCGGCGATCCATGTTCCGTTCTGCAGGCTTTCGTCGATGGTGTTATACGATTTTTGCCGCTCGGTGTCTGATTCCTCGTGCCCGTCGATGGCGGCCGCGGCGGTGTCTCCGAATGATTTATACAGGTATTCCGGGGTCGCGCCGATGTTGACGATTCCCTGGGTGTAGCCCTGGGAAATCGAGCCGGCCGAGGCCTTGAGTTCGATCTCTCGGCCCTGGATGGAGGCGCCTTCCTGCGCTGTCTTGCCCTGGATGACGATATCGCCCTTGGTGTTGTCGATGCTGACTTTGCCGAGAGGGTTGCTGATGTCGCCGTTGACCTCGATGGTCGTCAGCGGAGTGCGATACTCAGTCCGGCCGCCGCTCGTGACCTGTAGGTTACCGTTCCAGGTTTCCTTCACCGAGATGAGGGCGCTGGACGAGTCGCTTGTCGAGACGGACGACAGCGTGGGCAGCTTCGTGGCCGCTGTGTTCCCGAGTGAGATACCGTTCAGGATGACTTCGCCGCCGTAATCCTCGATCGTGAGATCGTTCACCTTCATATATAGGTTGGTATTGTTTGTGACGTTGATTTCCGGCGAACCCTTGGCATTGACGCTGCCGTTCCCGACGACCCCATCGGTGTCGATGACGACATTGCCGCCCGAACACACCATGTCGGGCAGGGCGATATATTGGACCGTCATACCACCGATGACCAAGCCGCTGGAGGAATCATACAGCCCGTATTTTTCCATTTCGCCGAGCAGCCGCTCTTTTTCGGCTTCGTAGCCGATACCGGCCTTGCTGCCGGCGTATTCCGTGGCGAGCCTGCAGACCTCCTGATACCGCGTGAACAGGTCGTTGGCGTAGTTCGTCGTTCCGTAGGTGACGCCCTTCTTGTAGTCTTCGACCGTCGAGGTGATGATGGGCGCGGTGATGGAGTCCGTGACGGCGCCCAGAAAGTCGACGGTGCCGTCGAACGTGAGATTGACCTTGTTATAGATGCCGGCGACGAGGCTGCCGCCGATGTTGACGTAATTATTGCTTGTGATATTCTTGCTGCGCTGGCCGGAAGCCGTGCTCGCGTATCCGCCGGTGACGTCGGTGGAATACCAGGTGTATTCGCTCGCCGCCTCGGTCATGACCTCCTTGCCGGGCGTCGCGTGGAGGTTGATGTGCCTGACGCTCTGCACGTCAGAGCCGGCGAAAATGTTGATGCCGTTGCTCTGCGATGTCCAGCTGTCCAGTTCCGCTTTCGCGACGGCGACAACGGAGTTCTTGTTGTACGAGTCGGCCGTCGCGGTCAGGTCGTAGACGGACCTCTGTCCGGCGGCGTTCGCATCGGTATACAGGTTGATATCGTTCGTGCTGAACAGGTCGCCGTAGATGTCGAGCGTGTTGTTCTTCGTGATATGCGAAACCGTCTTCGCGTGTGAGTAGCCGCCCAGGCCGCCCTGCATGTCGGAATCGGAGGTCAGCTTCGCCGTCAGCTTCGTCGAGGCCGCCAGGTTGACGCTCTTCCCGGCGACCGTCGTTTTCAAAAGGGAACCGGCCGCCGTGATAAGCTTGTTGTTGATCGTGACGGTGTTCTCGCTGTCAGCCAGAGGATTCGCGACGACGCCCGCGCCGACGGCGCGCACCTTGTTGATGAGCGCCGCATCGGTCATGGCATTGCCGGTGATACTGCCTTTTGCGGTTATCTTCGCATTGCTGCCGACTCTCGCCTCGGTCGTGGAGGTGACGGTGAGCGTGCTGGCCGCGCCATTCACCGTGATGCCGCCGTATCCCGCGCCGGAGGCCGAGAATCCGCTTTCGTCGCCGCTGGAAATCGTGTTTTTCGCCTGGAACTCGACATCGGAGCCGGCGTCGATCTGGGCGTTGTCCTGAACGTTCGTCTTCGTGACCGATTTGATCGTGTTCTCGGCCT
>JAKJFL010000671.1:0-2252 GCA_022704935.1 Candidatus Rifleibacteriota bacterium | reverse complement strand
CCGCCGATGCCGTCGTCGGGGCGGCGGCCGCAGTTTGTGTTGCAGCCGAAGCAGTGCCTGTGGGCTGAATACCGATGAACTCGATGATCTGGCGCAGGGTTCGGAGCTTCCCGAGCTGGTCGGGCTGGATGACCGGGGCGCCCGGCAACTTCTCCTGGACACCGGACATGATCTCGACACGCTTGATCGAGTCGATACCGAGATCGGACTCCATATCCATATCGAGGTTGAGCATCTCGGCCGGGTAGCCGGTCTTCTCGCTTACGATCTGCAGAATGACAGGAACGACATCACCAGCCGGTGTCGCCGACGGTGCGGCGGTCGCGGCAGGCGTCTGAACCGAAGCAGCGCCCGCAGGCTGGACGCCGATGAACTCGATGATCTGGCGCAGGGTTCGGAGCTTTCCGAGCTGGTCGGGCTGGATGACCGGGGCGCCCGGCAGCTTCTCCTGGACGCCGGACATGATCTCGACACGCTTGATCGAGTCGATGCCGAGGTCGGACTCCATGTCCATGTCGAGGTTGAGCATCTCGGCGGGGTAGCCGGTCTTCTCACTGACGATCTGTAATATAACATGTGAGATATCACTGGCGACCGGGGACGGTGTCTTCGCGGCCGCGGAAGGCTGCACTGTTGTCGTTGGCCGGGATGCGCCCGCAGGCTGGACACCGATGAACTCGATGATCTGGCGCAGGGTTCGGAGCTTCCCGAGCTGGTCGGGCTGGATGACCGGGGCGCCCGGCAGCTTCTCCTGAACACCGGACATGATCTCGACGCGCTTGATCGAGTCGATGCCGAGATCAGATTCCATATCCATATCGATATTGAGCATCTCGGCCGGATAGCCGGTCTTCTCGCTCACGATTTGCAATATAGCCGGTACAATATCTGGGGCGGGCGCGGCGCCGCGGGGAGCCGGAGCCGGAGGCGCGGCCTTGACCGGCGCTGGGGCGACAGTGGTCGCGATGGGTGCGGGCCGGCTCACGGCTGCGGGCATGGGCTGAAGGGCGGGAACTGGCTTGGGTGCCGGTGCGGCGAAGACCGGAGAAGGGGAAACCGGGGCCGCCATCGCCGGCAGTGACGGAACAACCATACTGCCGGCCTGCGTCTCGAGAAGCCGCTGAAGCGTTTTCTGCGCCTGTTCCTGGCCCTCGAGGAATTTCCTGTGAAGCTCGGCCGTCTGTATCTGCAGCTGCTGCAGGGCGACGATGGTGTCGCGCGCGGCGCCGGGTGCGGCGACGGCCGCGCGGGGCGGTGTCTGGAGAGGCTGAGCCTGAGGGGTGGGCATGGGGGCAGCCGCCTGGGCTGGGGCTGGAGCCATCGCCACGGGAGCGGGGCGGGCAGGCTGGGGCGCCGCGGCAGGCGCAGTGGCCGGCTTTGCCGGGAACTGCTTCTTCACGCGGGGCGGCCGGGGAGTCCGATAATTCGCGCCGCACACCTGAATGGCCAACGCGGGTTTCTTTGCGGAAGCAGCCTGGGCGAGCGTTTCTTCGCCGTTTTCCCAGAGGGCCAGTCTGACCGGATGGCCGAGGGCCGCGCACATCGCGATTGTACGGGCCAGGTCGACGCTGCCGGGCCGCTTGCCCGCGCCCGCGTCGAGGCCGATCGAAGTGAACGGACGATCGCCGAGAATCGACTTGACGAGGCCACTCATCTTCGCTCCGGGGCCGACCTCGACGAAAGTGCGGATTCCCGAGGCATACATGGCTTCGATACCGGTGATGAATCTGACCGGGTTCGCGAGCTGGTTTCCGAGAAGATCGGTGATCGCCGCGACATCGGTCGGGTAGGGCGCGCCCGTCGTGTTGGCAAAAACCGGGATTGCCGGTGGCTTGAGCGCGGCCCCGGCAACGGCCGTCCTGAACGGGACGGCGGCGTCCGCCACGAACCTGCTGTGGAACGCACCTGCGACCTGGAGCACGGTTGCCCGGATCTTGCGGGCCTTGAAGATCTCGGCGGCGCGCCGGATCTCGGCTGTCGAGCCGCTCAGCACCATCTGGGCCGGAGCGTTCTCGTTCGCGATGATCAGGTCGAGCTTCTCGTCGGCGATCACCTTCGCGGCCTCGGCGGCCGAGAGCGAGACGGCGATCATACCGCCGCGGTCGCCCGCGCCTGTCGCCATCAGCTCCCCGCGCGTGCGGGCCAGCCGGAACAAGGTCTCGTCGTCATACGCGCCGGCGGCGCACAGAGCGGTCAGTTCGCCGAACGAGTGGCCGATCAGGCCGGCCGGCCTGACACCGAACTTCTCGAGG
>JAKJFL010000063.1:0-10757 GCA_022704935.1 Candidatus Rifleibacteriota bacterium | reverse complement strand
CAAGCTGGAGTATCTCGCGAAGGGCATCGTCATCGGCTACCTGCTCCTCGCGATGAAAACGCTGGGAACGGCGCAGAGAGAACTCGAAACCGACTTTCAGGAACGGCGCCTGCGGTACGCGTTCGCGGCGTTCGTCCTTCCTGCCGCAGCCGGTTCGGTGTTCATCGCCCTCGGGAAGTTCTACCTGACCGGCCAGACCTTGTATACCTTCGGGCTGTTTCCCGCGTTGGGAATCGCGATGGCCGCGATTCTCGGGTATGCAATCCTCCGTCACAATCTGCTCGAGATCGACATGATCTTTTCGATCGGTCTCGTCTACACGCTCCTGACGGCAGTGCTGGCGGGAGTCCTCGAACTCCTGGAAAACGGGCTCCAGAACCTTCTCGACCTTTCGGGCGGCATGGCGACGATCGTCTCGACCCTTGTCCTCGCGGCGGTCTTTTCACCGCTGAAGGAGCTGATCGTCGCCGGTGTCGACAAATTTTTCGGGCGCAAGTCCTTCGACACGGCCACCGTCATCCGGCACGTTCTCAGCTCGATGCGCAAGGCGAACTCCCCGGATGCCGTCATCGATGCGCTGCTGAAGGAACTCCAGCCTGTCTTGAACTTCAGCGGAGCCACGGTCATGCTGGCCAGCGGAATTTCCCGCGCCTGGCCGTCGTCATCGGCTCCCGCGAGCGCCGGAATTCCCGCGGAATGGCCGCCCGTCGACGAGATCGACGCCCTCCTGGAAATGGCGAAGGAAAATGGGAAACTGGAAATCGGGACGTTCTCACACTGGCGCGAACTCGGATTCCACTGGGCCTTCCAGATACGCCGCGAGCGGTCGATCCAGGGCGCATTTCTTCTGGCGCCAAAACCCGGCCGACTCCCCTACTCCGACCAGGAGCGCAGTCTGGTTTCGAGCCTGTGCCAGGAAATTCCGCCGGTTCTCGACACGCTCGCCCTCCTTGGCGAGATGGTCAGCCGCGACCGGGCCACCCGCGAGCTCGAGTGGGCCGAGAGCCTGTATCGGGAGCTCCAGGAACCGTCCGGAACAATACTCTTTGATGTATATGATGCATATATTTATTCATCCCTCGCCCGCGAGATCAAGGGGGACCTGATCGTCGTCGAGAACGGGGCCGAAAACTCGTTCATCGCCGTCTGTGACGCATTTCACCAGGGGATTGCCGCCGCGGTCACCCTCCATGCCGTGACGGCAGCCCTGCGGTCGGCCCCTCCAGCGGATCGGTTATCCCCGATCCACGAGATCCTCCGTCGTTTCAACACTCCTCCGCTGAGAACGGCGCTGACCCTCGTCGAGCCCCAAGCCGGCAGTCTGGCCCTTCGTCTAGCCGGAAATCCCCGTCCTGTCGTCATTCGGAAAGGGCAGCCGCCCGAATGCGCCGGTCCACAGGGTGAGCCGCTCGGCGTTTCGCAGGCTGCGCACGTCGAACGTCTTTGCATCGACCTCGGGCCGGGCGATCTGCTGATCGTCTCAACAAACGGCCTCATCAAGGCGCTCGCCGCCTCCGGGACGACGGGGTTCGATGGACTGGCCGCCCGGTCGACACAAGGGGTTGAGAGTGCACACGCCGCGCTACAGGAACTTCTCTCCGGCCTTCCCGGTCTTTCGACATTCCCCGATGACATATCATACGTTATTATACAACGGAGAACACAATCATGACGAGATCACAACGGCGCCATTCGAATGCGATACGGCTCGGCAGGGTCCAGGTGGGAGGCGGAGCGCCCGTCACCGTCCAGACGATGACCAAGACGGACACGCGCAATGCCGAGGCGACGGTCCGTGAGATCGAACGGCTCGCGTTCGCTGGGTGCGAGATCATCCGGCTGGCGGTTCCCGACATGGCGGCGGCGGAGGCGCTCGGCGCAATCGTTCCGCGCTCGCCGATCCCGGTCCTCGCCGACATCCATTTCGACCACACCCTTGCCCTGTGCGCCCTGGAGAAGGGTGTTCACGGATTGAGACTGAATCCCGGCAATCTCCGCGACGCCGACAAGGTCCGCTCAGTGGCTCGCGCAGCCGCGGAGCGCGGCGTACCGATCAGGGTCGGGGTGAACGCCGGCTCTCTCGACCCGGCGATGGCCGCCAAGCACGGCGGCGTCACGGCGGCAGCGCTCGCGGAGTCGGCCCTGAAAGAAGTTTCCCTGCTCGAGAGCGTCGGATTTTCGGCGATCAAGATCGCCGTGAAGGCATTCGACCTGCCCACGATGCTCGAGGCGACCCGAATCGTCGCCCGCTCCTGCGAGCACCCGCTCCATCTCGGAGTGACCGAATCGGGCCTCCCCGAAGAGGGCATCGTCCGTTCCGCCATGGGAATCGGAGCCCTGCTCATGGAGGGAATTGGCGACACGCTCCGCGTCTCGCTCACCGGCGATTCCGCCGAGGAGGTCGCGACCGGCATCCGCATCCTGCGGTGCGCCGGTCTACGCGAAGCAGGGCCAACCATCGTCTCCTGCCCCACCTGCGGCCGCTGCCAGATTCCCCTGCAGAACATCGCCCGAGAGGTCAGCCGGCGCGTCGCGTCACTCCGCGCCCCGATCACGATCGCGGTCATGGGCTGCGCCGTCAACGGCCCGGGCGAGGCCAGGCAGGCCGATTTCGGTATCGCCGGAGGCAAGGAGAGCGGGCTGGTCTTCAAAAACGGCCGCATCGTGAAAACCCTTCCGGCGTCGGAACTGGTCGACGG
This sequence comes from Candidatus Rifleibacteriota bacterium, assembly GCA_022704935.1. Taxonomy (GTDB): domain Bacteria; phylum Muiribacteriota; class Ozemobacteria; order Ozemobacterales; family Ozemobacteraceae; genus MWAR01. The sequence continues at coordinate 8,058 of JAKJFL010000063.1, read as the reverse complement.
TCTGCTCGACGTGATCCGACAAAGCCTGGGCGAAGAAACCGACACCGCATCGAAAAAATGACGCGCGCCGCCTTTCCGTGAACGCGCGAATTGTGGTAAATACCCTTGTCCCGGCATCACCGGGGCGAGACAGATCATTCCCTGGGAGCGTATCCATGCAGCGCGCCATCGCCTTCGTTCTCATCGCCGTTTCCTGCCTTGCCTTCGCGGCATCCGATCCCGCATCGGCGGCCCCCGGCCCGAGCGAGGGAAACATCGCGTTCACGGGCGACCGCGTCAAGATTTATTTCCAGCCGCCTCTCCGGCAGGGCGACGGCGGGCCGCTGAATCGCGACGTCTCCCGCCTCAACTTCGTCACGAACATTCTAGATCACTATCTCGCCGTGCTCATCCGCATGGGCCACATCGCCTCCGACACACAGTTGACGCTCGAATATTCCTCGGCGAACAATATGATGACGAATCCCGGGCCCAATCGCATCACCCTGAACGATCTCGGACTCAACTCGATTCTCCTCCAGGTGAACGCGGCGCTCAAGAAACTTCGCGATACCGCCTCCTCACGCCTGATCGACGACGTGAAATCCGTGATGCAGATACGCGATCACCTGCCCAGGCGCAATAACACGGTGGAAACGCGGCACGGCTTTTCCTGCCTGTCAGACAATCTCCGGGAAATCCACCCCGATGTCGATTTCGAGCTGACCGGCACGGACGGCGTCCTGACCCTTCGCTCGGATGAAACGACGAACCATATCGCTTACCTGCCCGGCGCCGCGACAGGCTCGATTCTCCTGGAACACGGCCGCTGGCCGTACGGTTTCCTGCGCTGCTCGGTGGACGGAAGATGGCTCGCCTTCACCGAGAACGGAAGCCCGAAGCTGCTCCATCTGCGAAGCAAGGGCGCTCAGCCGTTGTCCCTGTTTCCCGACATCCAGGCCCAGCTCCTCGACATGGAATGGTCCCCCACCGGGCAGCAGCTCGCCGGCATCGTGCTGAACCGGGACACGCTCGACCGGGTTCTTTTTGTCTACGACGCCTCGAACGGCCGGTTCGACGAGCTCGTTTCGAACCAGACCCAGATCGACGGGAATTACCAGTTCGCCTTTCCCTACTGGTCTCCCGACGGAAAGCGGCTGTTCTTCGTCACGGACCACGACATCAGTCTCATCGATCTCGGCGCCAGGCTGATCGCGCCGAATATCGTCACAGTTTCAAGCCAGCTTTCCGAGATCGTCTGGTCGCCGGACGCACGCGCGTTCGCCCTCGTGGAAGTCGATGGCCAGGCCCGCGACAAGAAGGAGTTCGACGACCGGGATTTCAAGGGGGCGACGCTGCGGCGTTACAACCTGAACGAATTCGGCAAGGCAATCGAACTGCCCGAACAACGCCACGTCTCGAGCGACACCATCAAGCTAATCTCGTTCTGGACCCGTGACCGGATTCTGTATCTCGAGGGGCATCTGCGCATGCAGCGCACTTCGAGCCCCCTCTGGGACCTCGCACCTACTTTCGCCGCGCGCCTCACTCCCGAACCCGGCGCGAAAAGCGGGAACGGCGGTCCGGAGTTCGGCGCCGTCGACCTGGCAATGGACTACTGCTACGCATTCAAAACGATGGACTCGAAATTCCGTCTTCTCTACGATGCCGGAATGGCGCAGGGCAACCAGCTCTACATGGACAGATTCAAGACACGGTGGTTCCTCGGGCTGCCCCTTCCGGCGGCGATGCCCAACCGGGTTTCCACGTTCTGCCTTCGGCAGATGCCGTATCCCTTCCCGGAGAGGAACGAGGTGTATTTCATGCCGCTTTCGAAGCCGGACATCACATCGCTCGTCAATCTGCTCGAGTCTTACAACCTCCGGCGGTTCGAGCTGTCCAGGGACCTGCAAACCCTGTATTTCCTCTCGAACAGCCGCGGGCCGCTGAGTCTCTGGAAGGGGCCGGCTGCCGGTATCGGCGAGGTGAAGCCGCCGCGCGCTTCGGACGAAGAAGAGAAAGAATCGAAAGGAAGCGGCAACCTCGCTTCTGGAACGACAACCACGGCCACCTCGACGCCGCCTCCCGGAGCCGCGACAGATCTTCCACCGCTTCCAGAAGAGTAGCCGCAGCGCCGGTTTCAGGGGTATCCGTTCCGATCACTTGCCCATTGCATGGGTATTTCGTATACTCGATGAATCGCATTAGTCTCATACAGGGGGAATTGATATGAAGAAATTTCTGACGTTCGTCCTTGCCGTCGCGGCACTTGTGTGCACCTGCCTGCCCGCCTCGGCCGCCGGCACCAAGGTGTTGTATGACGATACGCACGGCCAGACCGCCGGCAACGCTGACTGGATCGTCTCGGGCGCCTACTCCGAGATGTGTGACATGCTCAAGGAGAACGGATTCAGCATCGACTCCCTCAGCAAGGTCTCGTCGAACCGGCGGTTCACGCCCGACCTGCTCGCCGGGTATGACGCCGTAATTCTCGCCGAGCCGAACAACCCCTACGAGCAGGCCGAGCAGACCGCCATCGTCGAGTTCGTCAAGAACGGCGGCGGCGCGTTCCTGATCGGCGACCACGGGAACGCCGACCGCGACAACGACGGCTGGGACGCCGTCAAGGCCCTGAACACCTTCTGCGGCGAGTTCGGCTTCACCTTCACCGGCAACTACCTGTATGAAGCCCCGGTGAGCGGTGCGATGAACAAGGAGCACCCTGCCATGTTCGGCGTGCGCGCCGTGGGCGCCTGGGCCGCCTCGACGTTCACCCTGGCCCCGACTGGCGACGCGAAAGCGGTCGGCCTGATCGACAGCCGCTACAAGAAAGCCCCCTACGTCGTCGCCGCCGAAGCCGGAAAAGGCCGCGTGATCGGCCTCGGTGACAGCTCCCCCTTCGACGACGGCACCGCCACCCCCGTCGCCGATCCTTCAGCGCGCCGCGCCGGCGGAGTCAAGAAGCTTCACGACAGCTACGACTCGTTCATGTATTCCCACCCGCAGCTGGCCTACAACGCCATGATGTGGGTCACTGGGCAGAACCCGTCGAAGCGCATCCCGTCCCGCGAAGTCAAGTTTTGGAACGATGCCGCCGAGTCGGATCGCGCGATCAACATCCTCGTTGATGCCGCGCACGGGAACGCCGCTTCCGACAAGATGGAGACGTTCGAGCGCCATATGTTGAAGAACGGCTTCAAGGTGTATTACACGCTGAATCTAATCACTCCCGAGATGCTGAACCGGTTCGCGATCGTCATGCTGCCGAACACCTCGCTTCCGATCATGGATCCCGAGATGAATGCGGTCGTCGAGTGGTTCATGGCAGGCGGGCGGCTGGTCATGTCCTGCGACTGGGATTCCTCCGACCTCGACGGGCGCAACACCCTCAACAACCTGCTCGGCAAGCTCGGCTCGGCCATACGTTACAATGACGACCAGGTGTGGGACAACACGAACAAGACCAACAAGCCGTGGGGCGTTCTCGCCCACGTGCTCAAGAGCGATTCGCCGATCATGGCGGGCGTCAAGACGGTCATCACCTGGGGCACCTGCTCCCTGCTGACCCGCGACGGGAAGCCGCTGACGGCCGAGGCCGGCGTCGACATCCTCATCACCGGCGATGACGACACGATCAACAAGGACGGCGACAAGAAAAACGACGCGGTCATCTACCCGAAGGGCACCCCGATCGCGATCATGGCCCAGGAAAAGCTCGCGAACGGCATCCTGACGGTGATCGGCTGCTCGAATTTCACCGACTACCAGTATCCCGACAGCGACATCAACGCCTCGAAGCCCGGCCCGGCGCCCTTCACGCACGAGACGCCGGCGATGTACGACAACCTGATGAAGCAGCTGTCGCCCGCGAAAGCCGGCGCCGCCCGCGGTCGCACGACGCGGGGCCGCAACCGCTGATCCCTCGACGGTCACTCCATGCTCAAAAAGAAAAAGATCGACTGGGGAGCATACTGCTACCTGGTGCCCGTGTTCGGCATCCTGCTCTGCTTCCACGTCCTGCCGATTTTCTACTCGCTGGCGATCAGCTTCTACCGCTGGGATCTGATCGGAGAAGCCGAATGGGTCGGGCTGGACAACTTCGCCCGCCTGTTCGACGACCCGATGTTCTACAAGTCGCTGGTCAATACCTTCTACTATGCTATCGTCAGCGTTCCCCTGTCGATCGCCTGTTCGATGAGCATCGCCCTCCTGCTCAACAACCCGATCTCGGGCATCGGGATCTACCGCACGATCTACTTCCTGCCCGTCATCACCTCGCTGAACGCGGTCTCGATCGTCTGGAACTTCATCTACCACCCCGACTACGGCCTGCTGAACAAGCTGCTGGCGCTGGTGAACCTTCCGCCGCAGCTGTGGCTGCAGGACCCGTTCTGGGCGATGCCCTGCATCATCCTGATGAGCGTCTGGAAGGGGCTCGGCTACAACGTCGTGATCTTCCTCGCGGGGTTGCAGAACATTCCGAAGCACCTGTACGAGGCGGCGCGCATCGACGGCGCGAACTGGCTGCAGCAGTTCCGGCACATCACCTTCCCACTGCTGTCGCCGACGACGTTCTTCGTGTTCGTGATGTCGACGATCGGCAGCTTCCAGGTGTTTTCGCAGATCTACATGATGACTCCGCGCGGCGGACCGCTCAAGAGCACGATGGTCATCGTCTACTACCTGTATCAGAAGGCGTTTGAAAAGTTCGAGTTCGGCTACGCGCTCGCGATCGCGTTCGTGCTTTTCATCATGATCTTCAGCATGACCCTTTTCAACAAGCTGTACGTTGAGAAGAAAGTCCATTACTCCTGAGGACCGGCACATGAGCACGAACGTCAAAAAGCCCCTCATCAAGAATCCATCGCACATCCTGATCCATGCCCTGCTCATCGCCGGCTCGATCTTCATGATCTTCCCGTTCGTCTGGATGATAATGACCTCGTTCAAGAGCGAGGACGAGATCCTGAAGACCGGGAAGACGATCGTCCTCCTGCCCGACCAGATGCGCCCCTCGTTCCTGAACGGCGAGGAAGACAAGAAACGCATCGCCGAGCACCAGCGGCAGAAGGAGCTGTATGCCGCTTCCCTCGCTTCCCCTGCGTCGGCGACGGCCGGCGGAAAAAAGGTCCAGAAGCCGTTCGAGGTGTTCGACAATTACAAGGAAGCGTGGGCGGCCCAGCCGTTCTACCGGTATTTCCTCAACACGTTCCTGACGGCAATCACGATCACGACCGGCTCGCTGATCTTCGCTTCATTGGCGGCCTACGCGTTCGCGTTCTTCAAGTTTCCGTTCAAGGACCAGCTGTTCCTGCTGATGCTCGGCACCATGATGCTGCCCCAGCAGGCGCTTCTTATTCCAGATTATATTATATTATCTAAATTACATTGGGTGAACACCTACATGGCGCTGATCGTGCCGTGGCTCGCCTCGGCCTACTCGGTCTTCTTCCTGCGCCAGTTCTTCATGCAGTTGCCGAAGGATCTGTTCGAGGCGGCCATGCTGGACGGCTGCACGCGGCTCCAGTTCTACTTCAAGATCTGTCTGCCGCTGAGCAAGCCGCCGATGGTGACGCTCGGCATCTTCTCGTTTCTCGGCACCTGGAACAGCTTCGTCTGGCCTCTCATCGTGACGAACGACACGAGCCTGCGCGTCATCCAGGTCGGTCTCAGCTACTTCGCGAGCGAGGCCGGCACCCGGTGGGGCCCGCTGATGGCGGCCTCGACGTTCACGATCGTGCCGCTCGTGGTCATGTATTTCCTGGCCCAGCGGCAGTTCGTCGAGTCCCAGGCCATGTCGGGCATGAAAGAGTGAGGAGGCGGATCACATGCGCAACTTTCTGATCGGCGTTCTCATCTTCTGGTTCATCGTCGTCGGCCTGATCATCAGGGACGGCCGCGCGCGCGAAGCCGAGTCGCTTTCGGGCGTCGGCGGCGACGCGAAGGGGCGGGTCGAGGTCGTCTTCTGGCACGCCATGGGCGGCCCGCTCGGCAATGTGATGGACGACCTGATCGGCCGGTTCAACAAGAGCCAGCCGACCTACTTCATCAAGGGCATCCCGATGGGCAGCTACGACACGCTCGCGAAGAAGCTGCTCGCCTCGCTGGTCGCCAAGAGCGCCCCCGATATTGCCCAGAACTACGAAACCCTGACGAAGAAGTTCATCAAGCACAAAAAGATCGTCTGCCTCGACGCGCTCCTCGCCTCCGAATCCGAGGACATCAAAGCCGACATCATTCCCGTGCTTCTAGACAACAACACCTTCGACGGAAAGCTCTGGTCGTTCCCCTTCAACAAGAGCGTTCCGGTGTTATATTACAACAAGGATATTTTCCGTCAGGTCGGTCTCGATCCGGAAAAACCTCCGACGACGCTGACAGAACTCGCCTCCTACGCGCGTCACATCACCCGGCACTTCACGCCGGAAAACGGCGGCAGGCCGACGATCATTGGCTTCGCGACTGGCAGGGCCAACGTCTGGATGTTCCTGTGCCGCGTCATGCAGTTCGGCGGCCTCTTGGTCGACGAAAAGGGCGGCAAGTCACACTTCCACGAGGAGCCGGCCGTCAAGGCGGTCGCGTTCATCCAGGAGATGCTGAAGGAAGGCATCGCCGTCGAGGCCCAGGGGTTCGATCACCAGAACGACTTCAAAGCCCAGCGCATCGCGATGATCGAAAACAGCATCGTCAGCAAAGTCCACATGGAGTCGGGCATCAAGTTCAACTACGGCATCGCGCCACTTCCCGGAGAGGCCTCCCGCGCCGTCATCCTGTCGGGCAGCAACATCAACATCTTCGACAACGGAGATCCCGACAAGGTCAAGGGCGCCTGGGAGTTCATCAAGTGGTTCACCTCGACCGACATCGGCGCGGAGTGGAGCGTCAGGACGACCTACGTTCCCGTCCGGAAATCCTCGCTCCAGGCGCCGATTCTCATGGAAGCGCTGGCGAAGGACCCGAATCTTCGGGCCCCGTACGAGGAACTCGAGTATATCGCATTCGAGCCGCGGCTGAGCTGCTGGTTCGAGGTGCGTGACCTGATGGCCGACGTTCTCGAGCGCGCGACCCTCGAAATGGGGGACCCCGCGACGTATATGAAAGAGATGAGCAAAAATATCGATGGCATTCTCCGACACAATCCAGACTGATTTCTCCGAGCAGATTTCCGACGTCATCTCGACGATCAACGGCGCGAACCGGTTTCTCGTCATATCCCACGTGCGTCCCGATGGGGACGCGATCGGCTCGGTATCCGGGCTGGTCAAATCGTTACGCAAAGCCGGCAAGAACGTTCAGGTCGCCCTGGCCGATCCGGCTCCGGAGCGGTTCGCCTTCGTGCTCGACGAAGACCACATCGGCAAGCCTGGCGAGATCGAGATCGACCACGAGGTGATCTTCGTGCTCGACGCTGGCGATCTCGCGAGAACCGGCTTCGATTCGGACCTCGAAGACACCGGAGCCGTCCTTGTCAACATCGATCATCATGCGAGCAACACCATTTTCGGCGACGTGAATTTCGTCGACACCGCCGCCAGCTCGACCTGCGAAATGATCGTGCGACTGATCCACCAGGCCGGCTTACCGCTCGACGCCGACATTGCGACGGGGCTGTATCTGGGTCTCATCACCGATACGCGCTCCTTTCAGAACGAAGGTCTGAAGTCTACGGCGCACACCATCGCGGCGCTGCTTCTCGAGACCGGCCTCGACACCGCGCCCATCCTGTCGAAGCTGAACGGTTCGAAGACGCTTCCCGAACTGAAACTTCTCGGGAAAGGCCTCCAGAATCTCCGGCTCGAGGCCGACGGCCGTCTGGCCTGCATCGTCCTTTCCCGGCGGGACATCGAGGAGTGCGGTGCGGCATTCAACAACGTCGCCAGCTGCGGTCTCTGGGGCCATCTGACGTCGATCCAGGGCGTGGTCGCCGGTGTCGGCGTCTTCGAGGGATTCGACGGAAAGACGTATTGCGAGTTCAGGTCGCGCGGCGGTTTCGATGTGAAGGAGATCGCCGTCGCCATGGGCGGGGGCGGCCACCTTGCCGCGTCCGGCTGCAACAGGGATGCGCCGATTCAGACCGTC
>JAKJFL010000670.1:0-2267 GCA_022704935.1 Candidatus Rifleibacteriota bacterium | reverse complement strand
CAATAACCGGCGGGTATGTGTCCATGCCGTGCCGGGGCCTGTTTTCCGTTGACCGGATCCCAATTCGGGGCCATGCGCCCCACAATGACGAGGAGGCTTTACACGATGCCGCTGGTCACCACGAAGGAACTGTTCGCACGGGCACTCAAGGGCGGATACGCTGTCGGCGCTTTCAACGTGAACAACATGGAGATCGTCCAGGGGATCTTCGAGGCGGCTATCGCCGAGAAGTCGCCGCTGATCATCCAGGTGTCGGCCGGGGCCCGCAAGTATGCGCGGCACGAGTACCTGATTCACCTGATCCAGGCTTCCATCGAGATGGCGAAGAGTTCCGGCATCGACATCCCGATCGCCCTGCACCTCGACCACGGCGATGATTTCGAGATCTGCAAAAAATGCATCGACGGCGGCTTCACCTCGGTCATGATCGACGGGTCGAAGCACAGCTTCGAGGACAACATCAAGCTCACGAAGCAAGTCGTCGATTACGCCCATGCCCGCGGAATCAGCGTCGAAGCCGAGCTTGGAAAGCTGGCCGGCATCGAGGACGCGGTGTCGGTATCCGCGAAGGACGCGGTGTACACGAATCCCCGCGAGGCGAAGGAGTTCGTCGAACGCTCCGGGTGCGACTCTCTGGCCGTCGCGATCGGAACCAGTCACGGAGCCTACAAGTTCAAGGGCGATGCGAAGCTCGACTTCGAGCGCCTTGCCGAGATCGAGCAGGCCGTTCCGAACTTCCCGCTGGTTCTCCACGGAGCCAGCTCGGTTCCTGAAGACCTCGTCGCCATCTGCAATAAATACGGCGGCAAGCTCCAGGATTCGAAGGGCGTTCCCGAGGACATGATCTCCCGGGCGGCCATGAAGAGCAACGTCTGCAAGATCAACGTAGACACCGATCTTCGCATCGCGATGACCGGCGCCATCCGCAAGGTGTTCGCCGAGAATCCGGGCGAATTCGATCCGCGCAAGTATCTCGGCCCGGCCCGCGACTCGATCCGCGAGGTCGTCCGCCGCAAGATGCGCCTGATGGGCTGCGCCGGCAAGGCCTGAGGTGCCCGACAGACGACGCACGACCGCCGGGGCGGCGGCAACGCCGCCCCGGCGCCGATTTTTTCCGGTTAGGCTTGCATCGGTCTGGTTCGTCTGCCTTCTTTTGATTGTGTTGTCCGTCGGCCTGATCGGCTGTGGCGGCGGAAGTGGCGGAGACGGTGATGGCAGTGATCCGCTGGGTCCGGAGATCAACGCCCGTATGGATGGCTTTCTGAATGCCATCAATTCCGAGGATCTCGATGGAGCCATGGCATATATAGATGGAAGTGTAAAATGGTATCGCGCAAATTCCATCTGGAACCATGAGGACATCAAAAAAAACCTTCAGGATTTTTTTGCAGCTGCTTCGAGCATCAGCCTGCAAGTCGATACTCGTGAAGTTGTTTCGAACTTGGAAACATTTGCCCTGTTTGCCGGTCGTCTGAGCGGCTCATGGGTAGATGGGGACGGTGCTACGCATGAGTTCCAGGTGGAAAACATCGAAATTCAATGGAATCGCGAGCCCACCAATTGGGGAATTCTGAGCTTTTCGGGCCATGCTGGAGCGGGGGCACACTTTCCTCCCGTCCTTTGATGACGGTTTGATAGGAAAGAAGCTCTGTTAACAGGAGGAGCTGGATTGAGCAACGAGACGACATTTCGGATGTCCGGCGGGCATCCGGCGATCGTATTCCGGCTGGATGGCGGCGCCATGGCCTGGCAGGACTGGATGTGCCAGCCGGTCGCCCTGCTTGCCGAAACGCCCGGCAGCCCCGATCGCGCCGTTCTGCTGTCGTTTCAGACGGGGAGTGCACTTGCATCCGTGGCCGTTCCGCAGGAGATCCTGGCCGCCCTGAAACCCGCGAAAGCCCACGTTCTGGCCTCCGGCGACGTTCCCGAATCGCAGGATGCCGATGCGGCGGTTGTGAAGCTCGAGCCGTTCGACGCCTCGGGGTTTCTGCACGAAGGCATCAAAAAGCAGATGCGGGGCGAGCTGGAAGCAGCCGTCGAAGCATACGGCCGTGCCGAAGCCGAAGTGCCGGGGTTGCCCCGCGCCGCGAATCTGCGCGGGCTGTGCCTGCGGCTCCTGGGCCGCAACGAGGAAGCGGAGGCCGCATACCGGCATGAAATCGAGATTTCTCCGGCCATGCCCGACGCGTTCGCGAATCTCGGCATTCTGTTCGCGCGCGCCGGTCGCAACGCCGAGGCCCGTGCAATGTTCGAGAAGGCGCTCGATC
>JAKJFL010000669.1:0-2270 GCA_022704935.1 Candidatus Rifleibacteriota bacterium | reverse complement strand
CCTGCGCGCCGGCCGCCACGCCCTGTTTCGCGAGCGCGTCGAGAGCGGCATGGAGCTGGCCGAGCCGCTGGAGACCAGTCGCGGCGGCGCCGATCGCCTCTTCCGTGTAGTTGCTGGGCGAACGGTAATGGGTCGAGAGAATGAAGACGCGGATCGCCTCGGGACTGTGCCGCTCGAGCAGGTCCTCGCAGGTGCGGAAGTTGCCGAGGGATTTGCCCATCTTCACGCCGTCGACGGTGACCATGTTGTTATGGACCCAGTAGCGGGCGAATGGTTTGCCGGTGACGGCTTCGCTTTGTGCGATCTCGCACTCGTGGTGCGGAAACATATTCTCGAGACCGCCGCCATGGATGTCGAACGTCTCGCCCAAATACTTGGTGCTCATGACCGAGCACTCGATGTGCCAGCCGGGATACCCGCGGCCCCAGGGCGAGTTCCATTGCAGGATGTGATCTGGCTCGGCACGCTTCCAAAGTGCGAAATCCTGGGGATTGCGCTTGTCGGAACGGGCCTCGACGCGCACCGCCTCGCGCAGTTCGTCGATCGTACGACCTGAAAGTTTGCCGTAATGCTTGAAGGAGGCGACGTCGAAATACACGTTCCCGTCGGAAACGTAGGCATGGCCTTTCTCGACGAGCTTCCGGACGGCTTCGATCTGCTCGCCGACATGCTGGGACGCCCGCACGTAGAAACTCGGATGCGCCACACGGAGTCGTTCCATATCATGCATATATTGGAACATGCACTTGTCGACGATCTCGTAAGGGTGGACGCGATCGATGCGTGCCTGGCGCTGGATCTTGTCCTCGCCGGCATCGGCGTTGTCGGTCAAATGGCCAACGTCGGTGATGTTTTGCACATAGCGCACATTGAAGCCGCGCTTCCGAAGGTGCTTCACAAGAACATCGAAAGTTATATAGCTCTTTGCATGGCCCAGATGCGGCGGCCCGTAGACGGTCGGGCCGCAGACATAGATGCCCACATGCCCCTCCACCAGCGGGACGAATTTCTCTTTCGTGCGACTCATCGTATTGTACAGCATCAGATCCATGGTCATGTCTCCGTGGAAATCAAATTCGCGAAGTCTCGAAGGTTCGTGATGATACCACATCCTCCGCCCCTTTCACTCTTCAAACTTCAAACTTCCCTCTTCGGGAATTCCCCGAAGAGGGATTGCCGAATCGGGCCACTCTGCCGATAGATGGGGTATGACGTCTGCAAAAAAAACGGGCAGAAACCCGATCATCGAGGCCGTGCTCGACCAGCTCGCGGCCGGCGTGCCCATGGAAGAGGTCAAGCGGCGTTTCAACCTTTCCCAGCGAGACATCATCCAGGCGGCGATGTACGGGGTGGCCGAGCTGCGCGAGGAGTATATGAAGCTGCTTGCAAACAAGCTTCTCAAATCGAAATGACGCCGCATCGCGCCGCGGGGTATACTTACCGGGAACCAGGCCGTTCAAAGAAATCATAGAGAACACGATGGGGATCATCCGATGTCCGCACCCGACGAACTGAAGCAACGTATCATTCGCCAGTATGGTTTTGCACTCAGGGATCCGAACCCGAGCATCCGCTTTCTGGCGCTGGAAGGCCTACAGACATACCCACAGGAGTTCGACGGCGAGCTGATTCTCCCTCTGCTGAACGACTCCGACCGGTTCGTGAAATGGAAGGCCATCCAGCTCTGCGGTGTCATCGGCCTGAAAAACTCGTATCAGACCCTCGTGAAAGCCCTTTCTTCCGCCGACCTCAGCACGAGGCTGTTTGCCGTCCATTCCCTTGCCCTGAGCGGCGATCCTGCGTTCCTGCCAGCGCTGATTCAGACGGCACAGAGCGAACTCTCACCGAAACTCCGCCAGACGCTCGTCAGGGCATTGCATTATTTCGGCGAGCACGTCCCCTGGGACTTCCTTGCCAAGGCAAGCCGCGATCCGGATATCGGCGTGCGCATCGACGCGGCGCTCGTCCTCGGCTACCTCGCCCCCCTCGAACCGGCCTGCAACGTGCTCATCAACCTGCTCGAGTCCGAAGACAACAACAACGTCTTCGCGACCGCGCTTCTCTCGCTCGGCAAATACCGCAAACAACCTCTGGTCGCCTATTTCCAGCACAGCCTCCTCCACTCAGAAGCACGAATCCGGGCAAACGCGATCGAGGCACTCGGCCAGCTGCCGTTCCCGCTGATCGAAGTGATTGTGACTCCCTTCCTGCGAGACCCATCAAACCGGGTCAAGGCGAACGTCATGTGCATTTTTTACGACAACGGCTTT
>JAKJFL010000668.1:0-2272 GCA_022704935.1 Candidatus Rifleibacteriota bacterium | reverse complement strand
GGGCGGGTTTCAAACCCGCCCCCACAGACAATTGTAAAGATGTGGGGGGACGAGATGGCAAAACTTTTACGGGTCGTCAATCGTGAACAATGTATCGGGTGCTATAGTTGCATGTATTCCTGCAGCCGCACCTGGGCGAAAGCGATCACCGTCGAAAAGTCGGCGATCAGGATCCGCAATTACGCCGGTGTGGAAGGGGCCTTCTCGGTCCGCCCGTGTGTCGGGTGTGACATTCCCGACTGCGCATCCGCATGCCCGACCGCGGCCCTGACGCGTCGCAAATTCGGCGGTGTCCAGCTCGACGCCGCGAAATGCATCAACTGCGGTGCCTGTGTCCAGGCCTGCGCCTTCAAGGCGCTCCAGTGGGACACCGAGAAACGCCAGCCGCTCGTCTGCCACCACTGCGGTGTCTGCACTCAGTTCTGCCCGCGCGATGTCATCGCGATGGTCGAGACCCCCCGGGAGGCCTGACGAATGCCGAAATTCCGCATGATGGACGTGAACCTCACCGACGGCACATCGACGGTCGTCGACATCACCGATCGTTTCGAGACCTGGCTCGGTGGAACCGGCGTGGCGATGAGCCTGCTCGCGGAAAGCGATCCCGCGCTCGACCCGTTCGACCCGGCCGCGCCGATCATCTTCGCGATCGGGCCTTTCAGCACGGTTTTTCCGGTCTGCACCAAAACGGTTGCACTGTTCAAGTCGCCCCTCACGGGCAACCTGGGCGAATCGCACGCCGGCGGTCGGCTCGCGATGGCCATGTTCGGAGCAGGCATTCACGTGCTGCGCATCACCGGCCGGGCGCCGAGCTTCTCCTACCTGACGATCAACGACGAGAAGGCCGTCGTGAAGCAGGCAAACTCGCTTCGCAACACCTCCGCCCTCGCCGCCGAACGCATTCTGCGCGACCGCGAGGATACGACGCACAAGAAATCGATCGTTCGTATCGGACCGGCCGGGGAACGCCTTTCCCCGATCGCCGAGGTGACCGTCGACTCGTCGCGCCACTTCGGACGCATGGGCCTCGGCGCGGTCATGGGCGCGAAGAACCTCAAGGGCATCGTCATCTCGGGCGGCCATTACTGGCCCATCGAGAACCTGCCGGCGTTCAATCCGTTCTATAAAAAGCTCTATGATACGGTCGTGAAGTCGACCGCGATGCAGAAATACCACGACCTGGGCACTGCGATGAACGTCGTGCCGCTCAGCCGCATCAACGGCCTGCCGACCCGCAACTTCAGCCAGGGTTTCTTCGAGGGTGCCGCGAACATCGCCGGCGAGAAGTTCGCCGAGAAGCATCTCAGCCAGCAGATCGCCTGCGCACACTGCCAGGTCGGCTGTATCCACATGGCCTCGCTGCGCGAACTGTTCGACCCCGAACATTACCAGTACAAGTCATTCAAGGTCTCCTACGACCACGAGCTGGTCTACGCCCTCGGCTCGAACCTGTCGGTCCAGAGCACCGAAGAAGTGCTGCGTCTGCTGATCATCATCGAGAAACAGGGCTGGGACGCGATCAGCATGGGCGTCACGCTCGCCTGGGCGGTCGATGCCTACCAGAAGGGCATCATCGGCCAGAAGGAGACCGACAACTTGGTCCTGAACTTCGGCGATGCGGCGACCTACGAGAAGGTGATGGCCCGCATCATCTCGGGCCACAGCGAGTTCTACCGCGACCTGGAACGCGGCTCCGACTTCTGCGCCCGCAAGTACGGCGGCCTCGACCGCTCGATCGCGTTCGGAAAGGTCGAAGCCGCGGGATACATGACCGGCACCTACGCGTTCCTCGGCTACGCGACCGGTGTGCGCCACTCGCATCTCGACGGGGCGGGCTACTCGATCGACCAGAAAGGCCTTGCCAAGCCGAAATCCGACGAGGAGCAGACGAAGGAACTCTACCAGGAGGCCGTCTGGCGCCACGTGCTGAACTCACTCGTAATCTGCCTGTTCGCTCGCAACGTCTACACGAAGGAGATCATCCTCGAAGGCCTGAATGCCCTGAACATCCCGGGCTGGACGGAAGAGCGGCTGATGACGATGGCGCGCCGAGCCCACGCGCTGAAATTCAAATACAAGATGGCCTGCGGTTTCCGCCTCGAGGACGTCGAGCTGCCCGAAAAGCTGACCCGCGTCATGACCAGCGCCGGCGCCATCTCGGACGAACGTTACAAGGCCCAGCTAAAGGCCTTCCAGGCGATGGTCGACGCCGACATCCGCGAACTGCCGTAACGACCGGTCAATCCCTGTGTGCATCCGCAGGGGCGGGTTT
>JAKJFL010000667.1:0-2279 GCA_022704935.1 Candidatus Rifleibacteriota bacterium | reverse complement strand
GAGGCGCTGCCTGGGCCGGTTGCGCGGGGGGCTGTCCGGGAGCGGCATAGGGTGGGGTGGAGGATTGAGCCGGCTGGGCCGACCCCGGGCCGGAGTAGGGCGGCTGAGGCGGTGTTTGAGGCTGGGTGGCCTGGGGCTGGGGCTGAGGGGGGGCGCCGAAGAAGCTTCCGAACGGCGACATGGTCGGGAAACTGCCGGGAAGCCAGGGGTTCATCATCATGCCGGACATCAGCCGCCGGTGCTGGTCTAGATATCCCTGGAACGCCTGGGGAAGGCCGTTGTACAGGAAGTCGCGGACGACGTTGTCCTGTGCCCGGATCATGAGCGTGACGAGGTCGAGCGGGAGGTAGTCGGGGCGGGATTTCAGCGTTTCCACCAGAACCTGCCCCATGGTGACCTGGGTGAGGTCCTCGCCGGTCTTGTGATCGAGGATTCGGATCCGCTCGCCGGCCTTGATGCGATCTGCGATCTCCCCTAGCGTGACATGGGTGTTTCGCGTTGCATCATAAATGCGGCGGTTCGGATACTTGCGGAGAATGGTTTCGCCCTGGCCTTCACCGTGCTGTTTCTGTGTCATCTCGTGCCTCCGGGTTGTGCTGCGGAATGGACCGGTCTCACTCCCCGCGCGGTCCTTCGATAAATATAATGCAATGCGGCCGGAAGGTAAAGAAACTTGTTGTCACGCAAAAATCGCGCTCACTCCCACCGGCCTGGAATGCGGGTTCCGCAGAAGACGCAGGCGCCGTTCCTGATATGGATTTCCCCGATCGAGTATCCGAAGCGTTCGACGACGCGCTTTTTGCAGCCTGGGCAGAAGGTGCTTTCCCCTTCATGACCGGGGATGTTTCCCAGATACACGTACCGGAGGCCGGTGTTCATAGCCAGGTCCCGGAGGCGCTCGAGTGTGTCGAGAGGTGTAGGTGGAAGGCCGCGCATTCGGTAGGTCGGCATGAAGCGTGAAAGAAACAGGCTGATATCTGGGCCGGCGTGTTCGACGAGCCACCGAAACATGTCCGAGCAGATCGCGGTATCGTCGTTCAGCGTCGGAACGACGAGGGTGACGATGTCGACGAGAGCCTTGCTCTGGGAAAGCCGTTCGATCGTCGAGAGAACCGGCGCGAGATTCCCCCCGCAGACGGAGCGGTAGAATCGTTCCGTGAATCCCTTGAGGTCGACTTTCATGACGTCGAGCCAGGGAAGAAGTTCTTTGAGCGGCTCGGGATTGATATACCCGCAGGAGATCATGATGTTCGCCAGGCCGGCCGCGTGGGCCGCTTTCGCTGTGTCGAGCATGTATTCGTAGAAGATCGTCGGCTCGGTGTAAGTGTAGGCGATGCTCCTGCAACCGTTCGACACCGCCTCCGCGACGACGCGTTCGGGAGGAAGATCGTAAAAATCGCACTCCTCCGGCCCGATCTGCGAGATCTGCCAGTTCTGGCAGTAGCGGCAGCCGAAGAGACACCCGGCCGTCGCGATCGAGAAGGCCGTGCTGCCTGGAAGAAAATGAAAGACCGGCTTCTTTTCGATCGGGTCGATCGCCACCGAGCAGGGGCGGCCATACACGAGGGTGCCGAGGCGGTTTTCCAGGCTGATGCGCGCCCGGCAGAGGCCCCGTTCGAACGGGTGCAGGGTGCAGAAGCGGGGGCAGAGTTCGCATCGGATCAGGCCGTTCGGCGTTCGCGACCAGTACATCGCATCTCGCGGGATGAGCCCGGCGGCTTCTAGGCTGCGAAGCTTCGCCTCGGCGACGGCACGATCGTAGGTATGACGGCCGGCCGGCCCTTCCGGAGAGGCCATTCCCTGGAAAATGCCCTTCAGGTCGTTTCCGGCACGACCATCTAGCATGAGCTTTCCGAGGCTGATCCCGGCCGCCACGGTGCAGGCATCGACGAGAAACCGCCGCCTGTTCATGATGCGCTCCCCGAACCGGATTTCGCCGACGGCCGAAGATTCGCCAGAGCCGTTTTGAGCGTCTCGATGTCAGCAAACAGTGGGTTCAGCGGGCAAAGTGTCCGGCAGTAAAATCGGGAAACCAGGGCCGCACCTGCGAGCACCGAAACGGCGAGCATCATTCCCCATGCTCCCAGGGTGCGGAGAAAGAGAGCCGAAAAGGCTTCCGCCCGTTCCAGGGGAAATTCTCCGGCCAGCGGGAGCAGGAGAAGGACCGTCCAGAGAATCGCCCGGCCCGCTCCGGCGCGGCACGAGACGGAAGGGGCGGCGGGCGAGAGCGCATGAACCAGGTCCTGCAGGCGACCGCAGGGACAGAAAAACCGGCAGTA
>JAKJFL010000062.1:0-10825 GCA_022704935.1 Candidatus Rifleibacteriota bacterium | reverse complement strand
GCCTTTCGTGCCTGCAAGTCAGCGGCAAGCCGGTAGGGGAGGACGATGCGTCGTTTGTGCCTGGTACCGGGCGCAGGAAGGTCGATGGCGGCGGGAACGAACGCAGGTGAAGGCGAGATCGTTTTCCAGTGCCGGATGGCGAGCTCGACGCCATGCCGGGCGAAATCGAGGTCGAGGGGCCAGAACAGGAATACCGCACCATTCGCTGTGCCCGCAGAATCTCGCAGGGCGTCCCAGGCCGCGAGACCGAACTGGTGCCGGAAAGTGATGAAAAAGGCCCGTCCGCGCCAGGCACTCGTGAACAGTTCTGTCGGAACGCCATCCCCGAACGTCGCTTTCAGCCGAGAAGTCCAGGATTCGCTCTCCCCGGAGCGGGCGGTTCCGACGGCTTCGTGCGCAAGTTCCCTCAGAAGGCCGCGGAAAAAGACACGAAAATCGCTTCGCAGGTTCTTCGCCTCGAGAAGCGTGAACGGGCCGGAGGGATTCGACGGGTCTTTCATGGCGGCCCAGGCCTGGAGGCCAGAAAAGCCGCGGCGATGAAGCGATGAAATGGCTGATGAGAGGGTTTGAGCGACGGAAGCCGAAGGCGTGCCTCGGTGCAAATCTGATGTCAGTCGGCGGAGGCTGTCTTCCAGCCAGAACTCGGAAACGGCACGTTCCCGGTAACGCTCCGCGAGGGGGCGCACCGTGCCGAGCCACTTCTGTATGACGCTTTCACGAGCCAGGATGGTCAACCCTTCCGCCTCGACATGCAGGATGACCAGTGGGATGATGCCGACGAGAAGCGGAAGCAGGACGGTCAGCCAGCCGGTACGGGAATGGGTTGATGCTCTGTTTGTCACCGTGGATCCTCTCGGTTCATACTATGCGATGAGTGGACTTTCGGGCAATGAGATGATGTGTATAGTATAAAGAATATAATCAATGCCTCGGCGCACGCATTGCCGGTCTGACCGAATCGAGCGACTTGTCGGGAATTTCGAGATGAGAAGGCTTGACGCCGAAGCCTGAAGGGCGTATAACATCCCGCATTTACAGACGGACTGACAGCCGTCGGCCAAAAAGGGCGAATCGTAGCGATGACATTGCTTGCTCTTGGGTGGTTGTTCTTTTTCATCAGTTTTCTGACCGGCGCATTCGGTCATGACACGGCGGTCGGGTGGCGGCGCTTCGGTTGTCGCATGGCCGCCGCAGGCTCGGCGTTCATTCTGGCGCTCGGTATAACCGGGCTCTCCGGGACCGAGTGGCGATTCGCCTGGGATATCCCGGCCGTTCTCGGACCGAGCAAGTTCGTGCTCGACAGGCTTTCCGGCCTGTTCCTCACGATGCTTGGCGGGGTCGGGGTCGCCGCTTCGGTCTTTTCCGAGGGCTACCTCGAACATCTCGAGAAACGCTGGAACTTCCACTGGATGCCGATCTGCCAGGCACTCTTCCTCGGCTCGATGGCCGGCGTATTCGTCGCCGGGACGATCCCGACGTTCCTCTTCTTCTGGGAATTGATGGCGCTCAGCTCGTTCGGTCTCGTCATGCTCGACTCGCTCACCGAGAGTCGTAGACGCACCGGCGTCATCTATCTGGCGATGACGCACGTCGGAACCGCATTTCTGACGCTTGCCCTGCTCTGGCCGTGCGCGAGAGGCGGCTCAGGCTGGGCCATCACTGACTGGGTCGCCGGCCTTGCCGGCTTCGGTGGCTGGGAACGCATTGTCGTCATTGCATGTCTGCTGATCGGCTTCGGCACCAAAGCCGGCATGATGCCCTTCCATGTCTGGCTTCCCAGGGCGCATCCGCAGGCACCTTCCCACGTGTCAGCTCTAATGTCCGGCGTCATGGTGAAAACCGGCATCTACGGGTTGTTCCGCTTTCTCACAGGCTTCGGCGTTGTTCTTCATTCCGAACTGGGCTGGGTGCTCCTGGGAATCGGTTTCGTGTCGATGCTGCTCGGCGTCCTCTACGCCTGTAACGAACACCACCTCAAGACCCTGCTTGCTTACTCGAGCATCGAGAATGTCGGCATCATTCTGCTTGCCCTCGGCATGGGTATTCTTCTGAGAACCTGGGGCCACGAGGCGGATGCGGCACTGGCATTCTCCGCAGGCCTCTTCCATGCCTTCAACCACGCTTTTTTCAAGGGGCTTCTCTTCATGTCGGCCGGGGCCGTCCAGGCTACGTCGCACGACGGAAACATGGATGAACTGGGCGGAATGGCCCGTACGATTCCGGCGGCATCGATGCTGTTTTTTGTCGGCGCGATGGCGATCTCCTGCCTGCCGCCGCTGAACGGCTTCGCCGGCGA
Organism: Candidatus Rifleibacteriota bacterium; assembly: GCA_022704935.1. Taxonomy (GTDB): domain Bacteria; phylum Muiribacteriota; class Ozemobacteria; order Ozemobacterales; family Ozemobacteraceae; genus MWAR01. The sequence continues at coordinate 8,529 of JAKJFL010000062.1, read as the reverse complement.
ATGGCTCGTCTACCGCAGCGTCCTCAGCGGATTTGGACTGCCCGGCATGGCGAGCAAGATCGTCCTGCCCCTTATGGCAGCGGGTCTTGCCCTCGCCGGAGCCCTCGCCGCCGGCTGTTTCGTGAAGGCCTTCGGCGCGATCTTTCTTGGAAAACCCCGGTCCCATGCTGCCGAACACCCGGCGGCCCCCGGGATGAAAAGAATGGTCGCCGGGATGATCCTTCCGGCCGTCGCCTGCGTCGTCTTCGGCGTCTTCCCGGAAATTGTCATCAAGCCCCTGACGGCGATGTTCGAAGCCTCTCGCGGCCTCTCATACGGTCCGTATGCTCTGTCCTGGCCGGGTCGCCCCGACGAAGGTGTCCAGCCGCTGCTGCTGCTCTCCTGCCTCGCTGTCGGCGTTCTGATGGCCTGGTGGATCCTCGGACGGCGCGGTCGTGCCCCGGCCGCCGCGGTTGTCGAAACCTGGAACTGTGGCACGCCGCTCACCCCGCGCATGGCTTACACCGCGTCGGCCTTCGCCGAACCTGTGAAGGTGAATTTCGCCTGGTTGCTCCAGCTCCGGCGCGATCTGCGCGACCACGGCCCACTAGCGCCGCTTCTGCCCTCGCGCATGACCTACAGGCTCGATACGGTACACCTCTTCGTCGATTATCTCTACAAGCCGCTGCTTCGAGGCATCTTGACCCTGTCGCTTGGTATCCAGAAACTGCAGGCCGGCTCGCTGAACGCCTACCTCGTTCTGTTGTTCGCCGTCATCGTCGGTTTGCTGATCATGGGAGGCGTCCGATGAACACGTTCGTGCTTCTGATCGTGAAACTCACAGGGCTCCTTCTTTTGGCACCGATCCTCCAGGGAATGATCAAGCGGTTGAAGGGCATAATCCAGGGCCGGCAGGGCCCGGGCGTGTTTCAGCCCTTCCGCGATGTGAAGAAACTGCTCGCGAAACAACGGGTCATCAGCCGCGAGACCTCGTGGGTCTTCGGAATCGCGCCCATCGTCGCCTTCGCGGCCGTGCTGACCGCCGCGCTCATGGTGCCCTGGATCGACCCGACGCCGTGGGACTACATGTCCGACCTCCTCCTGTTCGTCTACCTGCTCGCCATCCCGCGCTTCATGATGGCGCTCGCCGGCCTCGATGCCTCAGGCTCGTTCGGCGGCATGTCCAGTTCCCGTGAGATGGCCGTATCCGCCCTCGCCGAACCGGCCCTGCTCCTGGCGCTCCTGACGCTTGCCCTGCCGGCGCATTCGCTGAATCTCCAGAATCTCATCGGCGGAACGGGCGCCGTGCCCATCTTCACTCCCGCCGGCCTGCTCGCGGGCGTCGCCTTCTTCCTCGTCGTTGTCGCGGAGCTCGGCCGCATCCCGGTCGACAATCCCGACACACACCTCGAGCTGACGATGATCCACGAGGGCATGGTGCTCGAATACTCCGGACCCCAGCTCGCGCTGATCCACCTGACCTACTGGGTCAAACAGATGACGCTCGTTCTCCTGCTGATGAACGTCTTCGCCCCGTTCGGCCTCACGTTCGCCGTCGATGTCGCGGCCGAGGTCGCCGCAGTGGGCTGGCTTCTCGCGAAACTGGCCGTGGCCGCCGTCGCGCTGGCGCTCACCGAAACGCTGCTCGCCAAGCTCCGCCTGTTCCAGATGATGGACCTGATGGGGCTTTCCCTGGTTCTGTCGATCACGGCGCTCCTCTTCATGGCGACCGGCAGCTGAGGAGGAAATAATATATATGGAATACTATAGCATTGTCGCCACCTGGATGGGAACGATCATCCTCATCTCGGGATTTCTCACGGTCCTGTTCAGGCGCTTCTGGAACATTCTTGCCTGTTACCGGGTCCAGTCGCTCGCCCTCGCGATTGCGACGTGGACTGCGGGACGAATGACGGGAAGCTCGCATCTCGAGATAATCGCCTATGTAACGCTCATCGTGAAGGCCATCCTGATCCCCGCATGGATCCGCCACGTGCTCAAGCGCATCACCACGCGGACGGAAGCGCGGCTCACCGTCGGCGTCGCCTTTTCCCTGTTCAGCGCCGCGGGTCTGCTTCTGCTCTCGCACGTCGTCGCATCCCGTGCCCTGTATGGTCTCAGGGTGTCGCCCGAAGCCCTGACGGAGGTGCTGGCGCTCGTGCTGATCGGCCTCTTCCAGATGATGACCCGGCGCGAGGCTGTGACCCAGATGATGGGAATCCTCTTCATCGAAAATGCCCTCACGCTCGCCGCTCTTCAACTTGCCAAAGGCCTGCCGATGATCATCGAGCTTGGCATCATGCTCGACGTGCTGATCGGCATTCTCGCGATGGGCATTCTCGTCTACCGCATCCAGGAACAGTTCGACACGACCGACACGGCTCACCTGTCGACGCTGCAGGGCTGAGGGAGCGACCATGCTGACGACACTCATCACCGCATTGACCATTTTCTCCGGCGTCGCCTTCCTGCCGGCGCCGGTCGTCCTCTCGACAGCGATCGCGTTGCTCGCGAGCCTCACTCTCTGGGGCGTCGGAGGCAGCCTGGTCTGGTCGGTTCTCGTGAACGGCCAGATGCAGAGCGCCTGGGGCATCTTTTACCTAGACCGGCTCGGCGGTTTTTTCCTCGCCGTGCTCGTCCTGGTCGGCGGTGCCGTTCTCCTCAACGTCGCGGGCCAGCTCAGGACGGCTGCAGCAACGGAGGCCGGACATGATGCCGCGGCGTTCCCGAAACGGGCTGGGGAGGTGCCGATGTCGGCGTCCCTCGGCCTGACGCTGCTGTTCCTGCTCGCCATGATTCTCGGCCTGAGTTCCAGAAACCTCGGCCTGATCTGGGTCTGCGTGGAAGGCACGACGATGATTTCGGCCCTGCTGATCGGCTTCGAACACCAGCGCGCCGCTCTTGAGGCCGCCTGGAAATACATCATCCTCTGCACGGTTGGCCTCTCGTTCTCGCTGCTGGGCCTCATTCTGCTCGTCTACGCCGCCGAGATCTCCGGCGCCGTGCCGACGCTCGATCCGGTCGGCCTCGCTTTTCTCGCCCCCCAGCTTCCGCCGACCGTGCTGAAACTCGCGTTCCTGCTGGTTCTCGTCGGGTTTGGCACCAAGGCCGGTTTCGCGCCGCTCCATTCGTGGCTTCCAGATGCGCACTCCCAGGCGCCCGCGCCTACCAGCGCCCTGCTCTCGGCCGTGCTTCTCAACTGCTCCGTGTATGCGATTATCCGCACCGCCGGAATCATGAGCGCCGCTGGTCTCGGCGCGGATGTCCGCTCGGGCATGCTGTTGTTCGGGTTCGTATCGGTTCTTTTCGCCGCCTTGTTCCTCCTCGTCCAGCATGATCTCAAACGGATGCTTGCGTATTCCAGCATCGAGCACATCGGCCTGATCTCCCTGGGAATCGGCATCGGAACCCCGTTGTCCATCTTCGCCGCCCTGATCCATACCGTCACGCACTCGCTTGCGAAGGCCCTGGCGTTCCTTTCGGCCGGCGAGATGGTCCGGACGGCCCATTCTCACGACATGAGCCGGATGCTCGGCATGCTGCGCCGCCGGCCGGCCGCCGCGACAGGCTTCAGTCTCGCCATGACTGGCCTCGCCGGCCTCCCGCCGTGGCCGATCTTCGCGAGCGAACTGCTGCTCGTCTGGGCCGCGATCGGTGCCGGACGGCTCTGGCTGGCGATGAGCCTGCTGCTTCTCCTCGCGATCGCGTTCACCGGCCTGCTGTATCACACGGTCCGCGTCGTGTACGGCGACGATCCGCATCATCACCATCATCATCAACACAAAGATGGTCTCGGGCACCAGGCGGAACCCGAAATTCCGGAAACCGTCGCGACGAAACGTGAATCCGGCCTGATCTGGCGCGACCTTTCCATGGCCGTCCTCGCGCTCATGGTCATCGCGACACCCCTGCTGCTGCTCTCCCCGGCCGCCGAAACGATCCGGGCAGTCGCGGCCGTCATCCCGGGAGGTGGACTATGAACCGTCTCGAAGAATTCCTGACCGCCTGGCGCCTGTCGCCGGCGAAGGACTCGCCCGTTGATACAATAGTAGCTGACATAGAAATGGACCGGCTCCTCGAAGTGGCCGCCGCTGCCAGGCGCGACCATGAGGCGTCACTCGCGATGATGACCGCCCTCGACCTCCTGCCGGAGTCGCCACGCTTCCGTCTTGTCGTCGTCCTGCATGTGCCGGGCGAGAAACGGTATCTCGTGCTTCGTGCCCCACTGAGCGCCGACAAGCCGGAGTTCCCGACGCTGACCGCACTGTTCGCCAACGCCAACTGGCCGGAACGCGAGATCAGGGACATGTTCGGACTGACACCGGTCGGACACCCCGACCCGAGGCCATTCGTCTGGAAGGGCGGCTGGCCTCGCGATCTGGCGCCCCTCCGCAAGGATGTGAAACTCGACCGCGCATATCCCGTCGAACGAGCGCTGTTCCCGGTGACCCGGGTGGAAGGCGAGGGCGTCTACGAGGTGCCGGTCGGGCCGATCCACGCCGGCATCATCGAGCCCGGACATTTCCGGTTCCAGGCCGTCGGCGACACGATGCTGGCCGTCGATGCGCAGTTGTTCTTCTGCCATCGCGGCATCGAGAAGATGGCCGAAGGCCGCGACCCGTCCGCGGCCCTGCTTCTCGCCGAGCGCCAGTGCGGAACCTGCTCGGTCAGCAACGCCCTGACTTTCTGCCAGGCCGTTGAACGCACCGCGCATGTCACGGTGCCCGCGAGAGCTCGCGCCCTGCGCCTCGTGGTGGCCGAACTCGAGCGTGTCTACAACCACGTGAACGACATCGCCGCCATCCCGGGCGGCGTAGGTTTCGCCTTCCTGGGCAACCAGGGCCTGCGCGTGAAGGAGGAGATGCAGCGCCGGCTGCGTGCCCTGTGCGGCCACCGCTTCCTCAGGAATGTGCTCGTGCCCGGCGGGATGCGCCAGAACTTCGACGATGCGGCGTTGCAGAAGATCGCCGAGGAGTTCGAGGGGCTCTGGAAAGAGCTGAAAAAGCCTGTCAAGATCGCTCTCGACCACAGCATCTTCCTCGACCGGCTCGAGACGACGGGATACCTGACGACGAAGAACGCCCTGGCCCTTCATGCGGTCGGGCCGGCGGCGCGCGCATCGAACGTCGCGGCAGACACACGTCTCGATCATCCGTACGATGCGTATGCAGAGCTGGGAAGCTGGAAGATCCCGACGCGCCAGGAAGGGGACTGCATGGCACGGTTCCGACAACGGATCGCCGAGCTCGACCAGTCGATCGAGATGCTGAAGAACGCCGCGAAATCGCTTCCGGCCGGTCCAGTTCATGAACCCGTGGGCAGGCCCGCAGCCGGGGCCTGGGCGATTGGCGCCACCGAATCGGCGCGCGGCGAGAATATGCTGCTTGTCCGGTTCGACGGGAATGGCCTCATCGGCAGATACGCCGTGCGAACTGCATCATACTGCCTCTGGCCGTGTGTACCGACTACTATTCGTGGAAATATCGTTCCCGATTTTCCTCTCATCAACAAGAGTTTCGAACTCTGTTACGCCGATGTCGACCGGTGAGGCCCGAATATGCTGAAACAACTCTGGATTGCGTTGACGAATCGCGGCGTCGTCGGGGCCCCCGACACGCTGCCCCCCGCCCGGATGAACATCACCGGGAAGCCCGTTCTGACGGCTGGCCGCTGCACCGCCTGCGGAGACTGCGCCAGGGCCTGCCCGGTATCGGCTCTGCGCATTGTTGGTGAAGAGTCTTCCGGCGGAAGGGGACGAACGCTGGAATTCTCGGCAGGCCGCTGCATAGGCTGTGCACGCTGCATCGAAGCCTGCCAGCCGAACGCCATCGCGTTCCTGCACGGAACGGAAACCTGGCGGATTGGTGCGGATGACGAGTGGCGGTCGATTGACACGCGGGAGGGCAAGTGACATGGCGATTCACCTTGAAAAAATCGAGTTTCCCCTTCCGCACGAACCGGCAGATACCGAAGCCCTCAGGGCCATGCTTGGGTCGCTCCATTTCCGCCATCTCGACGTCGGCTCGTGCAACGCCTGCGACAATGAACTGATCGCTCTCGGCGGCCCGCATTACGATATGCAGCGGCTTGGCATCGACTGTGTCGCCTCGCCCCGCCATGCCGACGTCCTCATGCTGACCGGCCCCGTCAGCCGCAATGGGCTCGTCGCTTTCTACGAAACATACACCTGCACGCCCCTTCCACGGCTCGTCATAGCCGTCGGAAACTGTGCCTGCACGGGCGGCGTCTTCGCCGGCAGTTACGCCGTTTTCGATGGCGCACGCGACGTCGTCAGCGTCGCGATCAGCATCCCCGGCTGTCCCCCGGCCCCCGACGAGATCCTCGCCGCACTCACCGCCGGCCTCCGCGCCTACGCCGCGCTCCAGAAAACGACATCGTAATACAGAAATACGGGCACATCATCCCCGTCACCGTGGGGGCGGATCGCGATCCGCTAAATGGAGATGATAGAAGAAAGCAACGGGCGGTTCCTTTTGGAACCGCCCGCTGCTTTCTATTGCCAGGTATTTATTTCTTGACGGCCAGGTCGATGTAATCGGTCGTGACGGTCGGCCGGTCCTTGGCGCCGAGGAACTCGAGAAGCTCGGCGATGATCTTCGCCTTGCTTTCGGCGTCCTGGCGGCTCCAGGTGCGGCTCTTGATCTCGATGTAGTTGCCGATCGCCGGTTTCTTCATGGTGTCGATGTTGATGAAGAATTCGGTCTCCTTGAAGTGCACGAGATACCGCAGGCGGTCCTTCTGGACCTCGGTCTCGTCCTTCGGCTGGAAATACTCGCGGTAAAAGCGGAGCGAGTTGTTCGCCGGGGCGAGATAGCGGCTGCGGGAGAGCAGGACGGCCGACGGATACTTGTTTTCGCGGTCCTGGCCGAGTAGCGTGAGCCGTGCGCGGACCTGGGTGACCTGGCCCTTCTCGTCGACGAACTCGTCCTCTCGGTACCGGAGGCGGCCCTGGGTCGAATCCTCGAAGTCGAAATACGTGTCGAACTGGCGGTAGTGGCGCTTGCGTTCGATCTCGATATCGCCCTTCTCGAGCTTGGCGACGATCGGAGCGGTCTCGTCGATCTTCACCTTGACCTGGACCTCGAAGCTTTCTTCCTCCATCGCGCCGCCGATCGCGACCAGCTTGGACAGCACCGACTGCTCGCGCTTGGCGAGGAAAGCGTCGATACGGCCGGCATACGTGGTGGCGTCCTTCACCAGGTCCGCTTCGTCGAGGGTCAGCACCTTGCGGTCGCGCATCAGCCACTTGCCGTTCACCATCGAGTCGGTGACGTCAGTCGACTTCGTCGCATAGACGATCTGGGAATAAATGCAGGTCTCGTCACGCTTGAAACGCGGCTGGTTGTGGAGAGGATGAATGTCTACTGTTATAATATCGGCACGTTTGCCAGGGATCAGCGAACCCGTGATCGAGTCGATATGCAGGGCCCGGGCGCCGAGGCGGGTCGCCATGAGCACGACGCTGCGGGCGGGGAGGGCGGTCGGGTCGAGGGTCGAAAGCTTGGCGAGGAAGCTTGCGAGCCGCATTTCCTCGAACATGTCGAGGTCGTTGTTCGAGGCGGGGCCGTCGGTGCCGAGACCGACCGAGACGCCGAGTTCGAGCATGCGCTTGGTTGGCGCCGCGCCCGAGGCCAGCTTCATGTTCGAGGACGGATTGTGAATGGCGCTGACGCGATGCTTCGCCATTTCGCGCATCTCGCCCTCGTCGATGTAGACGCAGTGGGCAGCGATGGTCTTGGTGTCGAGCAGGTTCTGCTTGCGGAAGTAGGGAATGCCGGGCATTCCATACTGGGTGCGAAGGCCTTCGACTTCCTGTGACGTTTCCGAGAGGTGGGTGTGCAGAGGAACGTCGTATTCCATCGCGATCGCGGCGCAGGCCTTCAGCAGCTCGGGAGTCGTGGTGTACGGCGCGTGGGGCGCGATCGCGGGAACGATCAGCGGATGCCCCTTCCATTTCTGGATGAAAGTGCGGGTGTAGCTGAGCGCATCGTCATAAGAGGGCGCGTCGGGGGCCGGAAACTTGAGAACGGACTCGCCGCACACGGCGCGCATCCCGGCTTCGGAGGCGGCCTTCGCCACCTCGTCCTCGAAGTAATACATGTCGGCGAAACAGGTCGTGCCGCTGCGGATCATCTCGGCGCAAGCGATCTTCGTGCCGAGGTAGACGAACTCCGGCGTCACGAACTCGCGTTCGACGGGCATCATATATCCCATCAACCAGACGTCGAGTCGAAGATCGTCGGCCAGCCCGCGCAGAAGCGTCATCGGGACATGGGTGTGGGCATTGATCAGGCCCGGCATCAGAACCTTGCCGGCGCAGTCGATCGTCTCCTTGCCGGAATATTCCTGCCTGATCTCGGCATCGGGGCCGACCGCGACGATCGTCTCGCCGTTGACGGCGATCGCGCCTTTTTCGTGCTGGGTGAATTCCTGATCCATGGTCAGGACATGGGCGTTGGTGAAAAGAACATCAACCTGTTTCATCGTGTCTTCATCTCACCTTTCTTGTTCAGTTGGCCGGGATTCTCC
>JAKJFL010000666.1:0-2284 GCA_022704935.1 Candidatus Rifleibacteriota bacterium | reverse complement strand
CCGGCCTGGTTGAGCGGCGGAATCAGCGGCGGCAGGCGGTATCTCCTCACCTTCGACGACGGCCTCGTCACGTCGGCCGACGCGATTCGAAGACTGAGGAAGGAGCGCGATATCCCTTCCGTTCTGTTCGTCACCACCGAACTGATCGGCCAACCGGGCTATCTCACATGGGATGCGTTGAAGACCCTAGCTTCGGAAACGGGATGTCTGATCGGTCTTCATGGCCTTCGCCACGTCGAGCCGCCAAAGATTCTCAAGGAAGGCGGCGACCTGCTCGCCGAGACCCTGAAAGCGAAGCGGGATCTCGAAACGCATCTCGGCACGGAAGTGTTCTGGTATGCGTACCCCTTTGGCGAATACGACATTGCCTCGAGAAACGCCATCGCTTCCGCCGGCCTGAAATTCGGCTTCACGATCGACGGCGACGATATCAAGCGCGCCGCCGATCCCCTCATCTATCCGCGCGTCATGTATCTGAAAGGCGTCGAAACCGCCGGCGGCCCCTCGATCGCCGACTGGACGCCACCCAAAGGCGCCACCACCGGCAGCCTTCATATAACATTGGCTATTTTTATCGCCCTGATGGGTCTCAGAAGCGTGATGCGGCTTGTGATGCTGCGACGAGCGCTGGCGGGGATGCCGGTTCTCAAGTAAGGGAAACTTGCATACAGGCGCGCACGGCGGTGCGCGTCCAAAAGAAGGGGTAAAGGCAGGGCGACCTGTAAGCCGGGTTCTGTACCCTTGCGGGCGTCGACCATCTATCTGGGATGACGGTTACCCGCCACCTCAAGCGGCCAACCCGGGGTCAGACGGGGCAGGCAACCCCTTCCCCTGTTAGGCCTTGCTCCGGACGGGGTTTTCCAGGCATCGCCGTCACCGGCGACCCGGTGCGCTCTTACCGCACCTTTTCAACCTTGCCTGATCCCGTTGCCGGGCCATCGGCGGTATGTTTTCTGTTGCACTTTCCGTCCCCCCGCGATTCCTCGCGGGAAGCCTGGGCGTTACCCAGCGTCCTGCCGTGCGGAGCCCGGACTTTCCTCATCCCGTCGGAGACGGGACGCGGTCGACCGGTCGTCCTGCCGGTTCCGATCATACCTCATTCGGCCGGGGAATGTCTATCGTCGGATGAAAGATCGCCGGGAAGTTTTGACGACCCGCTGTTGATGCGAATGTTGCGGCGGGTGCCGAGGAGCCAGAGCCAGAAACCGGCGCTGCCGGCGGGGTAGATCGGTTCTTTCTTGCGTCGGGTGAAGCCGCACCGCTCGCACGAATAGAGGCGGCGGCGCAGGCCGAGCGTATTGTGGCCGGGTTCCTTCAGGATTTCGAACGCGATGCTCAGGGAGCCATTGCAGCGGGGGCAGCGCTCGACGAAAAACACCATGTAGCACAGGAACGCGCCGACAAAGACGGCAAGCAGGATTTCCTTGGAGGCCCAGAGGAAGCCGAACAGGTCGAACGAGCCCGTCTGGGGCGGCAGGTTCTGGTTCTCGCGCTTCAGCTCGTCGACCAGCATCTTCTTGATCGTCAGGATGCCCTCGAGGAAGCCACGCCCGTCGTCGTTCTCGGCGTTGCTGGGCAGGATCACCTGGTTCAGGATCTTCTCGCCCATCTCGCGCGTGATCAGGTATTTCAGGCCGATACCGACCTTGAGGCTGAACTTCCCGTTCAGGGAGTCGCGAGGAAGCGCCGCATAGAGCAGAATGCCGCGCTTGTCGTTCCCGATGGAACGGATCCATTCCGTGAAGAAGGAGTCGATGCGCTTTGAATAGCTATCGATATTCTCGAGCACCTCGGTCTTGACCAGGACGCGGATCCGGAGGGTCTTTTCGATCTCGCTGCACGCATCGACGATCTGGAGCTTCACGGGCTCCTTCAACAGGAGGGCCTGATCGGAAAGATACCGTTCGGCCTGCGGCTGAGGCGCAGCCGGTTCGCCCGGCTGCTGGGCGAGAGCCGCGAGCTGCATCAGGATGACGAGCGTTGCGGCGCAGATCATTCGCGCAAGAGTCTGCAGCCGGACGCCACACACCTTTTCGATCCTCCGTCTGGTCACGTGCATGACGCGGAAAAGCTCAACGGACGCCATCGACGATGCCCACCCAGCGGATGAGCACGCTGCAGTGGGGGCAGGGTTCTGCCCGATTCGTTCCAGCCATCGCGTTGATGAACCCCGCGGAGAGGCTCATGCCGCAGGAAGGACAGCCCGACTTGTCGGCATCCCAGATCGCGCGCCCCTTCGTCTTGCGCCGGATTTCCTCGTAGAGTTCGAGATCGACGGCGGGGA
>JAKJFL010000665.1:0-2284 GCA_022704935.1 Candidatus Rifleibacteriota bacterium | reverse complement strand
GAACCTGTTCGGGACCTTTCACATTCTCGAACTCGCCCGCCGCAGGAACGCACGGCTCGTCTTCCTCTCGACCAGCCGCGTCTACCCCGTAAGACATCTTCTGAACATCCCGCTTCAGCAGACCGCCGGCAGATTTACCCTGGGCAGTCCCCTGCCCCGCGGCCTCACGCCGGAAGGCATCACCGAGGAGTTTCCCCTGGACGGCCCCCGGACGCTCTACGGGGCCAGCAAACTGGCCAGCGAACTGCTCATCCAGGAATATATCGAAACATATAATTTGAAAGCCGTCATCAACCGCTGCGGAATCATCACGGGTCCATGGCAGATGGGCAAGGTCGACCAGGGCGTCGTGGCCCTGTGGGTCGCCCATCACGTGTTCAAACGGCCGCTGAAGACGATCGGCTTCGGCGGCCAGGGTCTGCAGGTCCGCGACGCGATTCACGTGGACGATCTTGCGGATCTTCTCGGGATCCAGCTTTCAAACATCGACAAGGCGAACGGCACCTGTTTCAACGTGGGCGGGGGTCACGCCGTCTCGTTCTCGCTCGCCGAGCTGACCGCGCTCTGCGAAGAGGTGACCGGAAACCGGGTTCCGATGGAATCCGTGTCCGAGACACGCCCAGGCGACGTCCCCTTCTACGTGACCGATGCATCTCTCGTCAGCCGCACGTTCGGCTGGAAGCCGAAACGCGACATGAAGGCCATCGTGGCCGGGATCGCCGACTGGATCGGCCGCCACCACGACGAACTGAAGGATATTCTTTGATTTCCGTGGGCTGCCACGGGGAGGAACCATGAAGATAGCTATTATCACGGGTTCGGCAGGTTTGATCGGAGCGGAGGCCAGCCGTTTTTTCCATAGCAAAGGTTATACCGTATTCGGCATCGACAACGACATGCGCAAGGAGTTTTTCGGCGACGAGGCATCGACGCGCTGGATGCGCCTCGATCTCGAGAAATCGCTGAAGAACTACCGCCATTTCGAGATCGACATCCGCGACGCCGCGGCGCTCGGCAACGTGTTCCGCGAGGCCGGGTCCGACCTCGCCCTCATCATCCACTGCGCGTCGCAGCCGTCCCACGACTGGGCGGCGAAGGCGCCCCACGTGGATTTCGGCGTGAACGCGACCGGCACGCTGAACCTGCTCGAGCTGACCCGCCAGACCGCCCCGGCGGCGCCGTTCATCTTCACCTCGACGAACAAGGTATACGGCGACACGCCGAACCGGCTTCCGCTCGTCGAGAAGGAGACGCGGTGGGAAGTCGACACCGCCCACCCGTTTTTCAAGCATGGCATCGACGAGTCGATGTCGATCGACCAGAGCCTGCACAGCCTCTTCGGCGCCTCGAAGGTCGCGGCGGACGTGCTGGTGCAGGAATACGGCCGCTATTTCCAGATGAAGACCGTCTGCTTCCGCGGCGGGTGCCTGACCGGCCCCGGCCATTCGGGAACCCAGCTGCACGGCTTCCTGGCGTATCTGATGAAGTGCGCCATCACGAAGACGCCTTACAAGGTGTTCGGGTACAAGGGCAAGCAGGTCCGAGACAACATTCACAGCCACGATCTCGTGGAGGCGTTCTGGCAGTTCACGCAGAAGCCCCGTATGGGTGAGGTCTACAACATGGGCGGCTCGCGGCATAGCCACTGTTCGATGATCGAAGCCATCAAGAAATGTGAAAATATCACTGGAAATACAATGTTCACCGAATACGTCGAGAGCAACCGCATCGGCGACCACATCTGGTATGTGAGCGACGTCCGCCGGTTCCAGGAGCACTACCCCGGCTGGAAATACCAGTATGACATCGACGAACTGCTGAAGGACATCTACAGGGGGCTCGTCGAGCGCCGCTGATCGGAAGGAGTCTGCCATGCGAGTTCTGCTTGCCAATCCCCCGTGGGAAAAACCCGGTCACTACTACGTCAGGGCGGGTTCGCGCTGGCCACATTTCGAGCGGAACGGGACGCGTTACATGCCGTTCCCGTTCTTCATGGGATACGCGGCCGCGGTGCTGATCGAGGCCGGCCACGAACCGTCGGTCATCGACGCGTGCGGCGAGCGGCTGTCGACGCCCGAGTTCTTCCGCAGGGCCGAGGCGGCACGCCCGGAGCTCATCGTCGCCGAAACCTCGACACCTTCGTTCGAGAACGACCGCGGGATCCTGCGCGAACTGAAGCAGCGACTGCCCGGCTGCCGAATCGCGGTGACGGGCGCCTGGCAGGACCCCGACGCCCGCAGTTACCTGTCTCTCGCCCCCGAGGCCGATTATTTTCTGGCGGGCG
>JAKJFL010000664.1:0-2286 GCA_022704935.1 Candidatus Rifleibacteriota bacterium | reverse complement strand
CAACCTGATGCGCAAAGCGTTCAACCACGTCGCCGAATACGATTCGGTCATCGCCGTCGCGATGGACGAGGCGTGCGGCACACGCAGCATGCGCATGTCCTTCACCGCCGGCGAAGCCCTGCGATACGGCGAAAATGCTCATCAGAAAGCCTGGCTGTATCGGCAGACCGGTTCGGATCCGCAGCCGCTGAACGTCGAATGCCTGCAAGGCAAGGAACTGTCGTTCAACAACCACATCGACATCCGGGAAGCCGCCGCGGCGGTCAGGGCGCTCAGCCAGCACGGTTGCGCGGTCGTGAAGCACGCGAACATCTGCGGCCTCAGCGAAGCCGGAACCCAGACGAAAGCGCTCGAATACGCATGGAATGGCGATCCGGTATCTGCGTTCGGCTCGATCATCGCCTTCAACGAGCCGTTGGCCCTCGAAACGCTGAAATTCCTGAACCTGGAACACGAGGACCGGAGCATGCGCAAATTCGTCGAAGTCATCGTCGCGCCGTCGTTCCAGTCTGATGCGCTCGAGTATCTGAAGAACTCGAAGAACCTGCGGGCCGTCGAGTTTCCCTTCGACCGCCGGCCGCATCCGATGGAATACCGGTTCTTCGACGGCATCCTGCTCGCACAGGAATGCGACACCGCTTCGATGACCGCTCTCGAAACGAAGACGAAACGCCCACTCGGCCGGCACGTCGAAGGCCTCGTGAAGTTCGGCATCAATGCCGTCCGCCGTCTGAAGTCGAACGCGATCGCCATCGTGCGCAGCTGCGGCGGAGGGTATTTCCAGATGCTCGGCATGGGGTCGGGCCGGCCCAACCGCATCTCCTCCGTCCGGCTCGCCGTCGGGAAATGCCGCGAGAATCTCACGACCGAAGCGGAGAAGTCGGGCTTTCCCGTCGAACGCCACATCGCCGATGAGCTCGGAAAGGCCATCCTGGTCTCCGACGGATTCTTCCCCTTCCCCGACGTCGCGGAGGAATGCGCGGCGGCGGGGATCAGGACCATCATCCAGCCGGGCGGCTCCCTCCGGGATGGCGAAGTGATCGAGGCGTGCGACCGGCACGACATCGCGATGGCATTCTCCGGCATACGGCACTTCAAGCACTGACGGACGCGGAAAGGAAAGGTTCATGAACTGTCTGACGAGGATTTCGACTCCTCAACTGGTCAAGCTCCACAGTGGAAAGGTCCGGGAAAGCTTCAGGATCGACGCAACGACCCGCATGATCGTCGTCACGGACCGTCTTTCCGCTTTCGACCGGGTTCTCGACACCCCGATCCCGAACAAGGGGGCAATCCTGAACGGCATCGCAAACTTCTGGTTCGACAAGACCTCCGACATCTGCCCCAATCACTTTCTCAAATCTATAGACCCAAATATTTCACTGGTCAGGGAAGCCGTGCCGATCAAGGTCGAAATGGTCGTGAGAGGCTACCTGAGCGGATCGGCATGGCGCGGCTACGAGGCCGGCAAGAGGCACTTCTCCGGCGTCACCCTTCCGGACGGTCTCACGAAGAACAAAAAAATGCCCGAGCCCATCCTGACGCCCACTACGAAGGAAGCATCCGACCGCGAGATCACCCCTGGTGAGATCGTTTCGACGGGACTGGCCACCCACGAAACCTACCGCCACATGGCCGAAACAGCCCTGAAGCTGTTCCGGCGCGGCACCGAGCACCTCGCCGCCCAGGGGCTCCTGCTGGCGGACACGAAATACGAGTTCGGCCTGATCGGGGACGAGCTGGTCCTGATCGACGAAATCCACACCCCCGACTCCTCACGGTTCTGGTCGAAGGGTTCCTACGAGGCGAATCCGGAAACCGTCGACTCGTTCGACAAGGAATACGTCAGAAGCTGGTTGCGCGAGCACGCCGTCGGCGGCGAACTGCCCCCGGCCCTCTCCGAGGAGGCGACACGGGAAACGGCGCGCATCTACACCGACATTTTCCGCCGGATCACGGGAAGCGACGTCACGCCCTGTGTCGAAGACATCGGCGCGAGAATCTGCCGGAACCTGTGTGAAAGCGGGATCATCAAGCAGGGCTATGTCGTCATCTTCATGGGCTCGCCGGCGGACGCCGACCATGCTCGGACGATCGCTTCACATATCGAACCATATGGTATCAAATGCGATCTCCGCGTGGTCTCCGCCCACAAGAACGGAGAACGGATCTCCGAAATCGCGGCGGAATACAACGAGTCGATCGAGCCCGGCGCGGCGATCGCCGTCGCGGGCCGTTCCAACGGACTCGGTGGGGCGCTGGCGGCCAATCTCGCGATCCCGGTGT
>JAKJFL010000663.1:0-2292 GCA_022704935.1 Candidatus Rifleibacteriota bacterium | reverse complement strand
GCCCGCCTCGAAGTCATCCGTCTCGGAGGGGGTCACAGCACCATCACCGGCCCCGGCTGTGTGAGGCATGGCTGATAAGAGCTCAGGAGAACTTTGTTTTGACGTGCCCGATGAATTTTTTCAGAACGGGGGGAATTTCGGGGCTGGTGAGGTCGAGTTTTCCTGATTTGACGGCATTGACCAGAAGGGCGGTTTCGTCGCAGGGTTCGTCGATCAGCTGAAGAATCGCGAACAACATCGCCTGCATCTTCGGAAAGCCGAAGGTTTCGATGAAGAAACGGGTTTTGGCGCCGAACTCCCGGCTGGGGGGCAAGAGCACGTCTTCACCCCGACCCGGGCCAAGGTTGTTGATCAGGTCGATCACGTGTTTCGGCCGCTGACCGTAGGGAAGTTTCTTCAACTCTTCAGGAAGAATGGGCGCGCCGATGAGGTAGTCCTGCTTGCCGTTGTCGTAGGGGAAGTCGAGCCGCTCGTCGATCGCGTGAGCCGGCAGGCCGCCGACGAACCGCACGGGAACGATGGGGACTTTCTTGTCGATGGTCATGTCCAGGAAGATCGAGCTCATGCGGGTCACGGGCTGATCCGCCGTCAGGCCCCGCGTGCCCTCGACATGCACGAGCAACGACGCGTCGCGACGGCCCTCTTTCTTTAGATCGTCGATCAGTCCCTGGGGATTCTGACGGTCGAAATATACCAATCGGAATGGATGTTTGTCCCCGAGCGAGTCTTTCGCGAACTCGAGCAGGAAGGCCAACCAGGCGTTGACATGGTCGGGCTTGGCCACCGCCTGGATCGGCAAGCCGGTCAGGCCATAGGCGACCGCCATGAACAGGGGCGATTCGAGGCCGATCTGGTGGTTGGCCAGGAAAACTACCGGCTGATCCGCCACAGCCGCAAACGCCTTGGGGTTTTTGACCACCACCCGGCTGATGAACGTCCCGCACAGGGCGCCGATCAGGTCGTGGAAAAACCGGTGCGAGCCGGTCCGCTCGATCCAGCGAGCGCGAAGCTTCTTCCAGTCGAGAGAAGCATCGGTCGAACCGTCTTCGGGAAGCATGTTGAGGGGAAGGTTCAGACAGGAGCCTGTTGTATCCTCGACAATATCTTTCATCTGAAGCCGGGAATACCGCGCCAGCCGTTCGATCCGATCGGCGGGTTCGCCCCGAACGCCGCTTTCGGATGCCGCCGCAAGCGGGGCTGCGTGCTTTTCCGCCGCGGGAGGAGATTTTGCAGGGGGTGCTTTTTCCGCAAAATGAATCGAATTGGCATCGACGCCGGCGATGATCCCGTAGATCTCGTCGCCATCGCGCTCCGCATCGGCAAGGCGGCGCAGGGCGATCATTCCGAGCCCTTCGCGATAGCGGGCGGTTTCCCTTCCGGATGAGCCGTCCCGGGTGTCCAGCCAGGCGCCGAGCGCATGAACGCCGTCGGCGCTGCCGGCGATGACAAGGTCGGCCCGGCCGGCCTGCAACTCGTTCACTGCGGCAGCAACCCAGGCCATGGAGCCCGGAAGTGGGGATGGTCGTTCGATCGGACAGGCCTCGAACTTGTAATGGCGGGCAAATATCCCTGCCAGGTCTGTATCGGCAGTACCGGCACCGGCCAATCCACGTGTTTCTATGACGACACGGACCCTGGCGGCGGGAATGATGCCTTTCCCGAAGCTTTTCACGTCTTCGAGGGCCCGCTTCGCCAAAAACAGGGAAACCGCGGACAAAACGGCAGGAACCTTGAGAACATCGGGAGGGATTTCGAACCCGTCAGCGGGCAGTCCCATCAGGAGACCGCTTTTCATGACGAACCATTTGAGACCCTTCAGGTCCTGGGCCGTAAAAATCTCGCTGAACGGCCACTGAGCGCCGGACATGCCGGACATCAGCCCCTTCAGGCCGAGCAGCCCGGGCCAGAAAGCCTTCGGGGAAATCGAGGCGGGAAACAGGGGGCTCCGCCCGACAACCGCCACCGGCAGGGATTTTCCTGTGTTTTTCGCCTTCTGCGACATCGATAACCACCCGAGTTCAAGTTCGTGAGCTTGTGGATAATACATTAAACAGGTGGCCTCTGAGAACGAAATTTACGAAGTCACGGTAATATCTTTATCAAACGGAGAAATCCGGGAGCCCGACGTTCCGCCCCTGCGACAGGGTTTGGCTCGCGATGTGCCCAACGTACACTCCGAATGCGCAATGGATGTTGAATTGGCGGGAATGTTACAATGCATTCAGCGCTTTTGAAGAATGAAACAACTTTTTTGCTGAGGCGATTACGATGGGCAGAAAGCTGAGTGAGATT
>JAKJFL010000662.1:0-2293 GCA_022704935.1 Candidatus Rifleibacteriota bacterium | reverse complement strand
CCCCCCCCCTGGCACTCCTCCTGGGAAGCCGTAACGATGATGTTTCGTCCCCGAATCGCCTGACACACGTGTAAACACCCTTGACACCTTCGAACGAGAAAAACCAGGCCCAGTGTTCATGGAAGACCCTCCCCACGGGGGGATTCTTCGTCGTCACCTTGGCGGTGCTGCTTCTCGCGGCACCGCTTTTTACCGCCCTCGACACCCGGCTCCGCGATTACTGGAGCAGACTCCGCCTGAGCGCGGCGGACCCGAGCGCTCATCCTTGGGCGGCAAAACTCGGCAATCTGCTACCGAAGCCGGCTGCTCCGGGTCCGGTCGTGCTGGTCCTGGCTGACGACAGGTCGATTCTTGGCATTCAGAATCTGTATCAGGGAAACCGGCAGGCCTACGCCGACGTCGTGCGCATCATCGCGAGCGCCGGCGCGCGCGTCATCGCCCTCGACACGTTTTTCGGGACGCCGAGCGGCGATGCGAATGCCGACGAGGAGCTCGCGAACGCGGTTTCGGAAGCGGGCAACGTCGTTCTCAAGGCTTTCCGGCGCGGCCCCGAGACGATGACGACGCCGTATCCGACCCTCGCAAGGGCCGGGCACGTGGCGCCATCATATTTCAGCCCGCTGGTCGACGAAACGATACGTCGTTCCTCGGCCATCTTCCGGCCGGCACGTGGACAGCCGGTGCCTGGCTTTCACGCGGAGATCGTGCGGATCTGGCTGGGTCTCCCGCTCCAGAAACTGAGCTATGAGACAGACCAACTCACGTTCAAGGCGGCGTCGGGGCCGATCTCGGTTCCTCTCTCGAACCGCGAATACACGCTGATCAACTACAATTTCGACCCGCAGGCGGTGACCCGCGTATCGATGTATGACGTGAGGCAGGGCTCCGTCGCCCCGGCCGTCTTCCGCGACAAGATCGTCATCGTCGGGCCGGCCCATTCGATGAGCGAGGAACGGCTGTTCACGCCTCTCGGCAAGCCCGAGTTCCCGCCGTTCATTCATGCCGTGGCCGTGTCGAACTACCTCGACGGCACCTCACTGACCCCCGCGCCGCCGTGGCAGGCGCCGCTCGCGGCTGCAATCGTACTCGCCATAGCGGCGTTCATGTTGGCTCCGCGGCTGCAGCCGTTTGCGTTCGGGGCAATCAGCCTGTCGGGCACGATCGCGCTGTTCGCCCTTTCCGCCGGCGCCTTCTTCGGATACGGCCGGATCATCGACGTCACCTCGACCGTCGCGGCGCTCGATTTGACCTTCTTTTTCGCCATCGGCATGCGCTATTACGCCGAGCAGTCCGACAAGCTGCGCATCAAGAACGCGTTCCAGCACTACGTCACGGCGTCGATCGTGAACGAGATCCTGAAAGACCCCGCCAAGCTCAACCTCCACGGGGAAGAACGCTGTCTTTCGCTTTTCTTCTCTGACATCGAAGGTTTCACGACGCTGTCGGAAGGGCTTTCCCCGCTCGTCGTCGTGAACCTGCTCAACGAGTATCTGACCGAGATGACCGACATCATCTTCAAATACGACGGATTGCTCGACAAGTATGAAGGCGATGCGATCATGGCGGTGTTCGGCGCCCCGGTCGACCAGGCCGACCACGCGATCCGGGCCTGCAGATGCGCGCTCGACAGCCAGAGGGCGCTTGCCGAGATGCGTGCCCGGTGGCGGAAGGAAGGCAAGCCTGAACTTTTCGTCCGGATCGGCATCAACACCGGCGTCGTGGTTGTCGGGAACATGGGTTCACGGATGCGGTTCGACTACACCTGCATCGGCGACAACGTCAACCTCGCCGCCCGTCTCGAAACCGCCAACAAGATGTTCGGAACCAGTATCCTGATAAGCGGCGACACCGCCGACCTGGTCAAGCCGGCGATTCTCTGCCGCTTCCTCGGCATGATCCGGGTCGTTGGCCGCAAGCAGGCAGTGCCGGTCTACGAGGTTCTTGCGCGGCTCGACGGTCATGGTGGCGAAGATCTCGAACTCCAGGAACACAAGAAGAAGACCTACGAGGATGCTCTCCAGATGGCCCTCAACCGGAACTTCGCCGGTGCCATCATGTATCTGACACAGTATATGTCGGCCGAGGTCGAGGACAGACCGGCGCGGCTGCTTCTCGAGCGTTGCAAGGCGTATGCCGCGGCCCCGCCCCCACCCGACTGGGACGGCATCATGATCCAGGAACAGAAATAGCATGGCGGCTGTCGACGGGCTGGTGTATCATCGGATCATGCGACGTCTGCTGCCTTCCCTGATCCTCTTCCTGGCACTCGGTGCGTTCATGCCCTCCCCTGCCG
>JAKJFL010000661.1:0-2299 GCA_022704935.1 Candidatus Rifleibacteriota bacterium | reverse complement strand
GGAGCCGCCGTTGCAGGCGACCAGGAACGCATGAAGCTCGGGGTGCCCCTTCGTTTCCCCGCTGGGGAAACCACCCGTTCTTATGATGATGTTCCCGCCGGCGACGAGGGTAAGCCATCCGAAGTTGTCCGGCGTCTTGATATTGTATACGCCTGGATATATCATCGGATTGATGACCGGCTTCGAGATGATGATGTCCTTCTTCGACCAGATGATGCCGCCCTTGATCATCAACAGCGGCTCGTCGATCTCGACGGAGGAGTCGAACCCGATGATCTGGTTCAGATAGCAGGCTTTCTTTCCATTCGGCAGGCTGGTCGAGGTGTCGATGAACTCGTTCTGGAAAAACGTGCACTTCGAGAGCGGAAGGACGCCGTTTCCCTCCGGCTTCTGCGTGATGAGAAAACTCGTCCGCTGCCTGAGGGCATCGAAATACCGGGAATCGACCTTGATGGAGTTCACTCTTCCTGAATAGTGCAGATTTTCATCCGACTTGAACTCGTAATCCGGAACGCAGAGCTTCGTCGGCCCGTCCCGCAGGTAGTCGTTCTGCTGAAGCGCTTCGATGCTGTTCCAGGCTTGAACGGTATGAGGCTTTGCAAGATTCACGAGGGCGTCCAGGTAGCACATCGGGCGATCGGATGACGGAACGAGGTATGATGGCGCAAGGCTGCTCTTGTACCGGTCGTATTCGAGAACGGACTTGTTCGTAACGGTATCCGGGCTGAGAATCGTGTCGACAGCCTGCTTCGACTGGTCGTAGTTTCCGGAAAGCGTGTCTATCCAGGTGTTGATGGACGTCGCGAACCCGAGATATTCCCCGGAGGACATGTATTTCATCGGCCAGACATTTCCACCGAAGAGAAACGCCCAGATGCGGAGATACTTGCGTTTCACCTTTCCGAATAGAAGGGTCGGCGTGCAGAGATCCGGTGTTCCGAAGAGGTGCAGCGCGCTGGCTTTCGTGATGTCGGTCTTGAACCCCGCGAAGAGATTCTGCCCCGATTGCGGCGGCGCCTCGAGGTCTTCGATCGGGATCGGCGGATTCCCGCCGACATGGCTGAAAAATCCGTAATCGACATAGCAGATTTTCATCACGGGCGGGTTCGCCTCGGGAACGCCGTGAGAAGCGAGCCATTGGGTCCATGTCTGGGAGCCGCGCCAGCCGAGAGACTGGTCGGTATAATAGCAATGATAATATTCGCCATATTTGTTCTTGTTGTTCGAATCGGAGGAGTCGTCGGGCATTTTTCCCTGCGTTCCGGACATGACTTTCAGGGTGATGCCGTCGCCGCTGTTGCCGGAACCGCCGAGATACACCCAACCGTTCTGTATGAGGTCGTCGGCCGTCTCGACGACGGGCGGAGTCCCGGGGTTGAACTGGACGCGCGGAAGAGACTGGTTCCCCGTGATGCGCATGTTGAAGAGCTGAAGCGGGGGATCGGCATCGACGACGGTTCCGTCGTCGTGGATTTCCTTGAGCCGGTTGAGCTTGTCGGGGTCGATCGATGCCGCGTTCCCGACGAAGAAGGTGAACCGGTGGAACGGCGCGGCGAACAGGCGTGTCAGAAGGAATTGTTTGCTGATCTTGCAGTGTTTCCGGTGGTTGCGATGTGTGACGACAACATCTGCGGATATATATCCACGTCTTTCGAACGGCGAGTTCTCGAGGCCCGTCATATAGGCTGGGAAATCGTTCTTGTCGGGCACCTCGACGCTGTATTTCACGGCGATCTCGAGCTCGCCCCAGCGCGACTTGAACTCCTCGCGGATCTGCTTCACGACGTCGAGTTCACTGATCACGTCGTCGTATGAGACATCCTTGATCTTTTTCTTGCCGTTGAACACCATGTCCATGATGTTCTCTTCGGATTTCTGGTCGTAGGTCTCGAAATCGCGCTGCAGCTTGCGGACGGTCAGCCGCCCGATCGCCGTGGCGATCTGGTAGAGCCGCTCGTTGATCGACGCGCGAGCGGTGAGCCCAGTCTCATGCCGGACACGGCCGATCATCGTGGCGAAAAAGATCGTGACGAAGATGAGACCGACGGCGACAACGACAAGCACCATACCGGTGCGGCCGATCGATTTTCCCGTCATACGGAGCGTTTCCTGAGTTGCTGGATCAGTTTGACGACGCGGACGTTCGCCGGATCGAGATCGACCGTGCGCTGAAGATGCGTCTTCGCCGCTTCCGGCTCGTCTAGGATCAGGTCGCAGAGGCCGAGATGGAACTGGATCGTCGGATTGAACGGGTAGTCTTTTGCGGCCTGGACTAGGTAGTCGCGGGCGGAGATGTAAT
>JAKJFL010000660.1:0-2300 GCA_022704935.1 Candidatus Rifleibacteriota bacterium | reverse complement strand
CGTCATCGGTGACACGGTAAATCTCGCCGCCCGGCTCGAGTCACGGTCAGGGCTGGCCGGACGGACCGGAATCGCCATCTGCGCCGCCACGGCCGAGGCGTGTCGAAACGCCTGTGTCGTCAAGCCCCTCGGAACCATTCCGATCAAAGGGAAAGACCTGCCGGTGAGCCTGTTCGAACTGTTGCCGGAGGCCGGGGCGTGAACGGAGCGCATCGGGCGCCGTCCGCCGCAGACCGTCACGAACCGGGCGTTCGCGAGATGATCGGACTGTGGTTGTTTCTCGTCGTCATTCCTCTGGCGGTGTTCCGAAGCATCTTTCTGGGGGAGGTCGATCGGGAGACGGAAGACCGGTTGCGGCAGGCGCGTCAGGACTGCGTGGCGCAGATGCAGGACTTCCAGACGGATCTCGGATCGATCAACATGCTTCACGGGTTACTCCAGCGAAAAAGCATCGATCAGTTCGCTCCCAGCCTGAACTGGCCATGGCTGTCATCGTTCGACCCGAAGACGCTGACGAGAGGCGATTCGGTCCTTCGCCTGCGGCGGAAGATCTTCGAACTGACGGGGATTCCGCCCGCCTATGTCCTGGTCATGGGAGCGGAAGCGCAGAATGCCTACCTGACTCCGCCGCTTCGGGGAAGGGTTGACGCCGGCTCACTGAAAGCCGCGATGCGCGAATATTACCTGTTCTATGCCCGCCAATTCGACATGGAATTTCTGCGCCTGCCCCTTGTCGGCGATCCACCGTCATGCCGCTGGTCTGACGGTGTCATCCGAAGTCTCCTGGATATACCTGGCCGCCTGGAGGAATGGTACTCGACAGTATTCCCCGCGTATTCCCTCCTGCACCAGAGTTCCTGCTTCATTGCCAATATTCCCGTGTTTTCCCCCGGGGCCGGCCAGATGGAAGCGCTGATCCAGGTGAGTTTTCTCGACAAGGATATGAACCCAGGTGTGATCCTGCGGAAGATCGTTCAAAGCAAGGCTGCGACGAAGGGCGAGCGCCTGTTTGCCATGCGTTCCGCTCGCGGCCTTCCCAGGTTCGAGCGCGAGAACGGCGATCTGGTCTATCTCGACTTGGCCCCGGGCAGAATTCTCAACCTGACACGATGGAATCCGGGCCTGGTCGATCTGATCGAGAAAGGGCGGCTTCCCGTTCTTGGGATCCGTATCCGGTCGGATGCACTGACGGTTCTTTCGCCCGATGGACGCTCGCTTCTGAATATCGTTCTTGGAATGGCCGGCCTCCTGGGCCTCCTCGTGCTGACCAGACTGCTTGGGCGGGAACTGCCCCTGGCGAGCGGGATTGGCGCCAAGGTGACGCTGGTGTTCCTCTTCGGCGCCGTCGTTCCGCTTGCCGGCATCGGCTGGATGGGACACTCGTTTCTGCGTTCGGAACACGACCTGAAGGCGGAGGAAACGCTCGACGACATGACTCTCGAACTCGAGCGTCTCGACCGGTTCATGCGGGCATCTGCCCTGCGGTCTGAAAAACGGTTGAAGTCCGTTCAGCGCGCGCTTGCGCGAAACACCCGCGATGCAACGCATGGAGAAGCCTGGATGCAACGGCTGAAGAATATCCATGTGATGACGGGCATGCAGTGGTTCCGCAACGATGGAACGGAGAAGTTCGTGTGGGGCGGCAACAGGGGCAGCCTCATGAAGCGGATCGGCGACTTTCTTCGGGGACCGCTGGCGGAAACGATGTATGCCCGGGGCGCCTTTGCCCGTCTCGACCGAAAGGCGCAGGATAAAATCCTCAACGGGATCGCGATTTCCTTCTCGGTTCTCGAAAAGAACTTCGACATGAAATACTTCGGCGAATTGTTTGCGAACCCCGGCTGTCTGTTCGAGAACCCGGTTTCGGGAACATTCCAGAAGCTGGTCATGCTCAGCGCCGGCCCGGTCGGGCTGCCCCCGGAGATCTCCGCCGTCGGGATTCTCGAGCCCCACATGCCCTACGTTCCCTTTTTCCGGATTCTGGAGAGACATCCCCGGCTTCTTTGCCGAGAAATGAACGGATTCAGGATATATTTTCATGTCTATCGTATTTCCACGAAGACCAGCGAAGCGGTGAATCTCGAGTGGCCGACCTCCACCATCCCGTTCGTGGAGCTGGCGGAAAGTCGCAGATGGCTGGCAAGCGCCCTCCTCGCCTCGCGAACCAACGGACGGATGAACAACATGAGAGGAACCACCCCGTATCTGGCAGCCGGTCGGATGATGGGCATGGGGGCTTATCTCGCGTTGGCCTACGCAGTCCCGCTCGACGAGTCCTTCGGCGGTTTCAAACGCACATG
>JAKJFL010000061.1:0-10908 GCA_022704935.1 Candidatus Rifleibacteriota bacterium | reverse complement strand
GACACCGGGATCTTCAGCATTTATGCCGGCACCTCGCCGGACCAGCTTCCCAAGGTGCTCGAACTCATCAGCACCGAGATCGAGCGGCTCGCCTCGAAGGGCCTCTCGAAAATCGAACTGGAAGAGGCGAAGCAACAGCTCAAGGGAAACACCCTGATCGCCCTCGAGAGCACGACGAATCGCATGAACAGGCTGGCGACCGGATTCCTCTACGGCATAGAGCCCCAGAATCCGGAAGACGCGATTCGCCCATACCTCGCCGTCACGCAGGACGATATCAGAAGGGCGGCCGCAGAGCTGCTCGATCGGAAGAAGATGGCTATGACCGTCATTTCCCCCGCCTCCGACGTGTCGAAGGTGCTAGCCGACAGCCCGTTCAATGCCGTCCCGTGCCGTCCCGCGCGCACGGGCGGAAGGTCATCCTCGATCCATGTGGGAAAACGGAACGGGTAGGGTTGCTCTGCCCGAAAGAGAAGATCTGCGCAAGGAGAAGTAACGATGAAGAAGAATCCATGTCTCGAACGGCAACAGGCCGTCGTTGAGGCGTTCCCCGCCGGGCTCGACGCGATGCTGGTGACGAATCTGTCGAATGT
This sequence comes from Candidatus Rifleibacteriota bacterium, assembly GCA_022704935.1. GTDB lineage: Bacteria > Muiribacteriota > Ozemobacteria > Ozemobacterales > Ozemobacteraceae > MWAR01. The sequence goes on along the minus strand of JAKJFL010000061.1, from coordinate 10,315 downwards.
CCGGTATCTGACGGGCTTCACCGGCTCTTCGGGCGTTCTCTTGCTCGAACGCAAAAAGTCCCTGTTCTTCACCGATTTCCGATACCAGGAACAGTCGGAAAACGAAGTCGGCCGCTCCGCCGAGATCGTCGTCTTCAAGACCTCGTCCAGTGAGGCCGTGCTCGAGTATCTCGGGAAGTCCCGTGTCGCGAGTCTCGGCGTCGAGTCGACCATGACGCTCGGCACCTACGAGATCTTCAGAGAAAAATTCAATGGGAAGCTGATCACGACAAAGGGCATAATCGAGGGCGTGCGCCAGGTGAAGGGCGAAGAGGAGCTGAAGGAGCTGCGCAAGGCATTCTCCATCTCCGACCGCAGTTTCAAAAAGCTTCTGCGCTTCATCAAGCCGGGGAAACGCGAGACCGAGATTGCCGCCCGCCTCGAATACATTATGCGCATGGAAGGCTCGGAAGGCCCGAGCTTCGCGACGATCATCGCCTCCGGCGAGCGCTCCTCCTGTCCGCATGCCCACCCGACCGACCGGAAGATCAAGGCCGGCGAAATGGTGAAGATCGATTTCGGCGCGATTTGGAACGGGTATCACTCCGACATGACCCGCACCGTCTTCGTTGGAAAGGCCGACAAAAAATTCCGCGAGGTCTACGGAATCGTTCTCGAAGCCCAGAAGCGCGCTATAGCCGGCATCAGGCCCGGCGTGACCGGCTTCGACATCGACAAGCTCGCCCGCGACCATATCGCCTCGAATGGATACGGCGATCATTTCGGCCACGGCCTAGGCCACTCGCTCGGCCTCGACATCCATGAAATGCCGGCCTTTTCCTTGAAATGTAACGATACGATCAAAGCCGGCATGGTGCTGACGGTCGAGCCCGGCATCTACCTTCCCGGATGGGGCGGCGTGCGGATCGAGGACGTCTACCGGGTCGACGACGTTCCCGAGCGGCTCACGGCCACACCCAACGACCTCCTCGAGCTTCCCGCCTAAGGCGTTCTACATGAACCGACATCCCCGATTCCCGAGCGGAGTCGGGGATCTCTCTAATGGAAACCCTGATTCCTGCCGATGAGGGTGAACGCAGTCCCTATCGACGGACAACGGAGGTTTTCCATGAAAAGCTTTTTCCCCGGCTTGAAACTGCTCGTCCCGTTCAGCGTGGTCGGCGTTCTGGCCGGAGTGTTCTCATATTCCGTCAATGCCGATTCCACGATCACGATTCCCGTGCCGGAAAGGGCCGCCGCCGACAAGTCGGTGACGCTTTCCCTCCGGATTCCCCCGAATACCGAGCCGGTGACGGGGCCGAAGGAGAAGCTCAAGCTGTCTTCGACGCGGAGCCTCATCCAGTGGAATGCCAATCCGTCACCCAAGATAGAAAAGAACGACGAGCTGCTGACCATCATCGAAAACATCAACGACAAGGGCTGGCTGAAAACCTACACATCTCGGAACAACGCGAAGCTACGGCCGATGGACAAGTATATCGGGGTGCGGCTCGTCGAGGAGATGGCCCGCTCTATCATCGAAATCGCCCAATCGCCCAACGTCACGCGCGTCATCCGAAAATGCAATCTGACGGCGAGCGACATCGAGGATGTGCGCCGCATGGTTCAGCGCTTCTCGACCGAGCTGGTCATGTTCGGCGTCAATCCCAAGAATTATGATAAAGACCTGCTTATGCTGCAGGAACGCTTCAAGACCGCCAAGTCCGGTATTCTGAAAGTCATCAAGGTCGAAGGCCAGGACGACGGCGGCACCGTCATCCATCTCAGCGTCGACTGACCGAAAAGAAATCATCTGTGACAGCCCCCCGGATTCCGGGGGGCTGTCTCGTTTTGCGAAGTGTGGTGGACTTTTCGGTTGTTTCCGCTCGGCTCCATTCTGTGGTCATCTGCGCTATCTGCGGCATCAGCGAATGGGCCTCTCTTTTCGTCTCGAGGCTGAAATACTTCAACTCGGGGTTGTGTTTGCGGGAATGATCGGACATAATGAAGGCCAATGTTTCTCGAGATTCTGACAAAACAGCGAAATTTCGGCCTTCTGTGGCTTGCACAGCTCGTCGCTTTCATAGGCGAGGGCATCATGCAGACGGCGATGATCTGGTGGGTCATCAGCAAAACCGGCTCGGGAACGACGGTTGGCTTCATCATGAGCGTCAGCTTCCTGCCCGCCGTGCTGATCGGACCGTTCGCCGGAACTCTTGCCGACAGGCTCCCTGCCAAGCTTCTGCTGATAGGCGCCGATCTGTTCCGCGCCTGCCTCGTCGGCGCCGTCGCCGTGACGGCCTGGCAGGACCATCTGTCGATCCCGCTTCTGTTGGCAATGTGTGGCACCCTCGCCGCTGCCGGCGTCTTTCACAGTCCGACGACCCTCACGGTCATCCCGCGCGTCGTACCGCCCGAAAAGATCGAAGAGGCGATGGCGCTTCATACAATAGTCAGAGATATATCTAAGCTCGCCGGCCCGGCCATCGGCGGCGCGATCATCGCCCGCTGGTCGGTCGCCGAGGCGTTCGCCGCCCACGCGGCATGCCTGGCCTTCTCCGCGCTCTGCGTCACGGTCATGTCGATGGCACCGCGATCCGGCCACGAAGGGCAGGAGGGCGTGCTGACCCAGCTTACGGCCGGCCTCCGCTATGTGCGCGACCACCGCGTTCTGCGGGATATCCTGGTCGGATTCGGCGGCCTCAACCTTTTCGCCGTTCCTATCGTCGTCCTCCTGCCGCTTTCCATCAGGAACGTCTTCGGCCTCGACGCCTTCGAACTCGGCGTCAGCGAGGGCGTTCTCGCGCTCGGCTCCGTCGTGACCGGCCTCACCTTCGTGCGGCTGTTCGCGGGAATGCGGACCTCGGTGCTGCTCGTGCGGGTGCTGGGTTTGTCAGGCCTGCTGTTCGCCTTCTTTGCATACAACCCGTATTTTTCCCTCTATCTTATCGCTCTGTTTTTCCTCGGGGGCTGTTTCACTGCCGTGAACGTGGCTGTCCTTACCCTGTTTCAGCGCACGGTCGACCCCGAGATGAAAGGGCGCTTTTTCGCCCTCGTCGAGGTGCTCAGCTTCTCGCTGATCCCGATCGCCATGGCCGCGGCCGGGGCCCTCTCCGACAAGCTCGGCATTGCGGCCGTCTACACGATCTGCGCACTCGGCACCGCCTTCCTGACCTGGCGATTCGCCTGCATCGACGGCCTCTCCACCCTCGACCAGGAACCGTCTCCGGAGGCCGACGAGGTGCCTGAAGCCTGACGATGAACGGACGGGTGCGGCAGACCGGTCTCATGCTGTTCATGGGATTTCTGCCGGCTGCCGTGCTGGCGTTCATCCTCTGGACATCCGACTCGATCATCGAACGGATGCGCGTCGGCCTTCACGAACAGCGCACGTCGGCTCTCAGAAATCTCCCGGTGGAAGGGGGCCTCGCGGCGCAGAAATCCTACGCATGCTCCCTGCTCTCGACGGCAACGCCCGAGCTGAGGCGCATCGCCGGGGAATGGCCGTCCGCCCTCGATGTCGAAACGATCCTCAATCTCCGATCGACCTATGCGTCCGAAACCGAATACGGGATCGAAACAGGCATCGCGAGCCCCGGGCCCGGCATTCTCTGGATCGTTCCGACGGAGCATGGGATGCGCGTCGCCTACCAGACACGTCGCTCGTTCTACACCCGCCTCGAATCCTGGCGCGCGATGGTCTGGACAATCGGCCTCGTGCTCGCCGGCGCCGCTTTTGTCCTGTTCGTCCTCATCGCACGCAAGCTTGCCGACGTCTTCAACGAGATGGAAGTCAAAAACCAGGAACTCGAGCGCGCGAACAGAAATCTCGAGGAACTTGGAACGCTGAAGAGCACCTTCCTGGCGCTCGTATCGCACGAACTGCGAACCCCGCTCGCCCGTCTGACCGGACAGGTGAACCTCATCGAGCGTTCAGCCGGACGCCTGCCTGAAGATCTCCGGAAGCGGTTCGAGGAGATGTCCGTCGAGATCGCCGAGCTGGGCCGAATGACGAAGAACGCCCTCGACCTCACCCGACTCCAGTCGGAAGACCTCGCCGCCCGCGTCGAACTCGGCCAGATCTCCTCCGTAGTGACCATGACCGTCGGGCGAATCCGTCCCCTGGCCTCCGCCCGCGACCTTTCCGTCGAACTCGATCTCCCCGAGACGCCGCCCGTCTCCCACGACCCGTATCTTCTCGAACGCATTCTCGACAACCTCTTGGTGAACGCGGTCAAATACGCAATACCGAAAAGTATAATACGCATAAATATTATCGAGGAAAACGAGGCGATCCGGATCGCCGTCGACAGCTGCGGCCCGGTCATCCCCCCGCCGGACCGGGAGAAAATCTTCGAAAAGTTCTACCGCGGCGACGATGGCACCGACATCCCCGGCTCCGGCCTCGGTCTCTACCTTGTCCGCCAGTTCATCCTCATGATGGGCGGCCGTGCCTGGGTCGAACCCGCCGACGGCGGAAACCGCTTCGTCGTTACCCTCCCCATCGGCTGAAAGCCTCTCATCCGATGAACAGGGCGGATACGATGTGCGTAAACCTGCCCGAGAAGATGATCGGTGCCGTGCGGGTGTGCTACACTGGTAAGCATGCGAATCCTGATCGTCGATGATGACCGGCAGCAGGCGGAAAACCTCGCCGAACTGCTGGCGAGCCGCGGACACGAGGCGGTGTACCGCACCGATCCCGTGATGGGCCTGGCGGCCTTCGAAGCCGAGGAGTTCGGACTCACCCTCCTCGACCTGCGCATGCCGGGCATCGACGGGCTGACCCTGCTCAGGCGCGGCCTCGAAATGAGACCAGACGCCCGTATCGTCATCCTGACTGCCTACGGCACGATCGACACAGCCGTCGAGGCGATGAAAAAAGGCGCGTTCGACTTCCTCGTCAAACCGGTAGAAGATGCGAAACTCCAGAACATCCTCTCGCTGACCGAGAATGCCGCCCGAATGTCCCGGCTGGCCGGCCTCTCGGCTCCGCGCGGCCCCGACACCGAAACCTTCATCGCCTCCAACCCCGCGATGCGCATCGTGAAAGACCTGATCCGCCGCGTCGCCGCCCTCTCGACGACGGTGCTGATCACCGGTGAAACCGGCACGGGAAAAGAACTCGTCGCACGGGCCATACACCTCAACAGCGCCCGCAAGGATAAACCATTCATCGCCGTCAACTGCGCCAATTTGCAGGGCACACTTCTCGAATCCGAGCTGTTCGGCCACGAAAAAGGCGCGTTCACAGGCGCTGATGCGCGAAAACTCGGCAAGTTCGAAGTCGCATCGGGCGGCACGCTCTTCCTCGACGAGGTAGCCGAAATCCCCCCGGAAATCCAGGCGAAGCTTCTCCGAGTCCTCCAGGAACAGGAAATCGAGCGCGTCGGCGGTATCAAGCCAGTCCGGGTCGACGTGCGCCTCGTCTCCGCCACCAACAAGGATTTAGCGGGAATGGCCGCGCAGGGCCGCTTCCGCCCGGATCTGTATTACCGCATCAACGTCTTTCCGATTCATCTGCCGCCGCTTCGGGAACGCCCTGACGACATCACGGCCCTTGCCGGCCACCTTCTGTCGGAAATTGCGGCTTCCCACGGCCGAAAACAGCTCGGCATTTCCCGTGAAGCGCTGGGCCTCCTGCGCGGCCTCGACTGGCCGGGAAACATCCGGGAACTGAAAAACGTGCTCGAACGCGCAGCCGTCATCGACGAAGACGGCATGATCACGCCCGAAGACCTGCTCCTGCCCGCGGGCGGCGCGAGACCGGCCCCTGCGCCGGGTGCCGGCCCCATTGACACACGCCTCGACGACTCCGAGCGCACCATGATCACCGAAGCTCTCATGCGTTCCCATGGAAATGTAGTTGCAGCCGCGCGTGAACTGGATCTCCCCCGCCGCACGATGTACGACCGGCTGAAACGCCTCGGCATCGATCCGGCGAAGTATCGCGGCGGGGAACCCCGCTGATGGCCCATGTCGAGGTCCTCTTCCGGACCCCTGGGAAAAGCCGGTATAATTGACGAATCATCTGGGATTTTTTTCGGAGGGGGCGCTCAAGATGTCTTTCAGACCACGCTCGAACCGTTTGATGTCGTTCGTCACCGCCTGTCTGATGGTCTCGTCGGCCATGGTGTACGGCGATGACGCCGTTTCGCTGATCCAGTCCCTCGACAGGCTTGCACTCGATTCTCATACGGCGCAGAGCACCGTCCGTTCAGAAGGAACGGAGAGCGAGGCTGGCCTCGGGGCCGTCGCACGTGAGAACGAGAGCGCCGAGCAGCTGAACCGGTTGATGCGCGGCGTCGATACCCCCGAATCCGCAAAAGGGGCGCTCGATCTGTTCCGCCAGTATGGCGAACGAGCCTCGAACGCCGCCGAGATGAAGGCCTACCGCCAGGGCCTGGCTTTCCTCGAACAGCGCCTCGACTTTCTGGCCCGGAGTGAGAGCCCGGCGTATCGCACCTCTCTCGATGAAGTCCGCGGGCTCATCTCCGACTCCAAGTTCCGGGCGGGTGTTACCCCGGAACGCGCACAGCGGCCGGCGAGAACGGCGGCCCGGACAGGCAGCTCGCGTTCGGCCATTCCCCAGGATCTGCTCGGCAGCGAAGTCGTGAATGGCAAAACCGGTTTCGAAGTGTATTCACCGGCAGCGACGGCCGTGAACGTGGTTTTGTTCAAAAAGCCCGGCGACAAGACCGGCACGGCGTATCCGATGAAGAAATTCGACGACGGCGTCTGGCGGTACACGATCGACCAGGACCTGTCGGGCAGGTATTACGCCTACAGCCTGACCGGCCCAACGACCGATGGCCACCTGTTCGATCCCAAACGGCTGATTTCCGATCCCTACGCATTCGCGAATGTCGATCACGACGGAAAGAGCATCGTCGTCGGTCCCCAGATGCACAAATTCACCTGGACCGACCAGGGTTTCAAGACACCCGCCGCGAAAGATATCGTTATCTATGAAATGCACGTGAAGGACCTGACCGCCCACGCGTCGTCCGGAGTCGAAGGTGAGAAGCGCGGAACCTACCTCGGCCTGCTCGAGGGCCGCGGAACCGATAAGGTGCTCGGCCACCTCCAGGACCTGGGAGTGAACGCCGTCGAACTGCTTCCCTGCCAGGAGTTCGACAACAACTTCGCCAGCCATCCGAACCACTGGGGTTACATGACGAGCCACTACTTCGCGCCGGAGTGTGCCTACGCCACCGGCAAAGACGGCGAGGGCATCCGTGAGTTCAAGCAGATGGTGAACGGGCTTCACAAGGCCGGAATCGCCGTCATCATGGACGTGGTCTACAATCACACGGCGGAAGGCAATGAGAAGGGAATTCCCTTCCTGTTCAAGGGCCTCGACAATCCCGGCTATTACCGGCTTTGCGACGACAAGCGGTTCTACTGGAACGGCACCGGTTGCGGCAACGAGTTCCGCTCCGAGAATCCGATGACGCGCAAATATATTCTCGACAGCCTCAAATACTGGATGCGCGAGTATCACGTCGACGGCTTCCGGTTCGATCTCGGCACGATTCTCGACAAGGAAACGATGTCGGCGATTCTCGACGAGCTTCCCGCCTCGGCAATCATCGTTGCCGAGCCCTGGGCCGCCGATTGGAAGCGGAACCAGTGGGGCAAAAGCGACTTCCGCAACACGAAACTCGGCAAGTGGAACGACGATTTCCGCGAGCAGATCCGCAACTTCATCAGCGGAAACGGCGATCGCAACTCGGTCATGACCGTGCTCGCCGGCACCTGCTTCTGGTGGACCGCGAAGCCCACCGAGAGTGTGAATTACATCGAGTGCCACGACGGTGCGGCTCTTTCAGACCTGCTGAAAATGGACAAAGACCGCTTCCGGCTCGGCGCCGTTGCCCTGCTGACCGCCCAGGGAATGCCCATGATCCACGAAGGCCAAGAGTTCATGCGCTCCAAGAAGGGCAACGACAACTCCTACGACCAGGACAACGAGATCAACTGGCTGAACTGGAACGACAAGACTAAAAACGCTGACATCTACGAGTTCTATAAGGGCCTGATCGGTCTGCGAATGAAATACGAGAACTTCCGCCACCCCGTCGCCCTCAACAGCCAGAACGTCGAGTGGCTTCAGCCCGCCAACAACCGCGGCCTCGGCTATCTGCTGAAGGGCCGCACCGACCTGCTGGTGTTGTTCAACACCGACCCCGCCGAATGGATCACCTTCAACCTCCCAGGCGCCGAAGACTGGACCGTCATCTGCGACGGCGAGAAGGTGAACGACAAGGGCTTCTACACCGCCAAGGGCACTTACAACGTCCCCTCCCGCAAGGCCATCATCCTCAAAAAAGCCCGCTGAATCTTCCGCCCTGGTGATCGACGCCGGCCGGTATCCTCGAGATGCCGGCCGGCACGGTATCTGAGCAGGTGAGACGTGCTTGCATCCGCCCTGGCGATGTAGTACGGTGTTTGCATATGGATACGAAGAGATGTTGGAATTCGAGACGCGGTCAGGGACTGTTTCTCCTCCTGCTGATTCTTGTCGGAGGGATTGCGATCTGGTTCGGGTATGAGCGATACCAGGAACGATATTATATCAACCTCTTTGATGGGGAGATGGTCAGGTATATCGATGTTCCGCCGTTTGGGGTCAGGCTGACCCCGGCCGATGACGAGCTGCGGGGTTATGCCGAGCTTCGGCTCGAGGCGGCGCCGGAGCAGGCGTGCAATTTCTTCGGCGCCATCGCGGCGCGGCGCGGGTTCATCTTCCGCAGGAATGACGACACAATCGAGATCGAAGTGCGGCCGTCGTATCTCGTGAAGGGCACCATCAAGGAAGACCGGCTCACCCTGAACTGGAAGCCGATTCTCGACGGTGCCCGGCTGAGGCGCAAGGCGAAACTCGAAGCCGCGGGCCGGCTTCCGAAGGACGAAGTTGCCTCATCCACGGTCGGAAAATAACCGATTCCGCACATTCTCACCGAAACGTACCTCGCCCGGCACTCCCGGGCTGCCATTCGGCGAGGTATATCTGAAGTCGCCTTTTCCTTCAGAGAACGAGATGGCATTCTTCAGGAACGGCTGATGACGCCTGCCGGCGGAATTCCAACCGGGCGCGCCATGGTCCCGGGGGTTATTCGACGACGCGCGAGGAGCAGAATTTGTCCCAAAGGGTCTGCTTGTCTCCGATGAAAATGGCCAGTCCGCCGACCCCGAAGGGGAGCAGCGTGAAGACGAAAATCGCGGCCCGTTTGAGCGCCTCGAGGAGCGTCGGCGGGCGGCCGTCGGCCATCATGACGGCGGAGTGGCCGGCGATCTGGCCGGGAGATGCGCTTTTCAGATGCCAGAATATTGCGAAATATAGAATATACAGGACGATCGGCACCCGGATGTTGAAATCGACGATCCATTCGAGCGAGCCCTGGGTGCGTCTGTATTCCCCGGTCTCGGAATCGTAGACATACAGGCTCGATGAATTGCCCTTCAACTTGTAGATGGCGTTCGAATCGAGCGATCTGGAGCCATACACGAGGCTTTGCACGGGCCACCAGGCGACCCGGAGAACGGTGGTGAGAACGGCCAGGATCACGAGATCGATGAGGAAACATTTCATCCGCACAGCCAGGGAAGCATCGGAGAGCGTGCGGCCTTTTCCCTGTTCGAGCACAGTTTTCTGGCCGAATGTCTGGACGAGTTTCGTCTGGACCTGGCCGATATTCTGGCCGATCTGCTTCTGCATCTTGCCGAGATTGTCGCCCCAGTTCTTTTCCTGGAGGAACTTCACGATCGATTTCTGCCATTCCGCCGTTGAAACGGCGATGCCTGACGATTCGGTGCGACCCGCCACGACTTTCTCGACCAGTTCGAGCAGGTGCGTCGGCAGGGTCGTGAGTTTCTGCTTCTCGAGCGGCACGGAATAGACCGTGACCGGGTTCGGTATGCCCTTCAGGGTTTGCGGGCCGAGCTTCTCGACGGCGATCTCGTTTTTATCCATCAGCATATAGGTGATCTCGCTGATGCCGATCGAGCCGCCAGGGAAGCAGGGGAGACCTTCGATACGGGCCGTCACGTTCACGGCGTCGCCGAAAATGTCGTTTCCCTCGATCGAGACGTCGCCGGAATGGACGACGACGCGGAGGTTGAGCTTCTGGCTCTCATCTTTCTGACGATGGTTGTATTCTCTGAGCAACAACTGGATGATGATGGCGCAGATGACGGCGTCGGTCGCGCTGACGAACGTGCAGAGAAAAGCGTCTCCGATCGATTTGATGATCGTCCCACCGTAAAACTCGATAACGGGGACCATCAGCTGGTTGTGTCGCCTGATCAGGGCGATGATCTCGTTGCGGGAACT
>JAKJFL010000659.1:0-2308 GCA_022704935.1 Candidatus Rifleibacteriota bacterium | reverse complement strand
CGGAAGACCATCGAACGGCTCGGAAGGCTTGCCCGTATCGAGGATGACCTGCGCCGGCTCCAGTCGCTGTCGGCCCAGGCGCTTATTTCGGTCACGAACGAGATAAGGCAGATCAGCACCGACACGGTTTCGACGATCGCCACCATTCTCGAGTATGTCCGCACCCACAAGGCGTTCGACCGCGCACCTGACATCGCATCGAAGACGTGGCTGTCGAGGCCGGCCCCATCGGTCTCAAACGCAGTAATCCAGGGGGCGGATCTCACGCTCGGAGCTCAGGCGTTCGGCACCGGCACGTTTCTCTGTCGGAAAGGGCTTCCCGGCGATCGGTTGTTCATCCTGACCGACGGCGCGGTCGAGGTCGTCCTCGAGAATGATCACCGGATCCGGATCGACCGGCCCGGGAGCATCATCGGGGAGATTGCCGTGCTCGAGCAGCTCGATGGCAAGGGGCAGGACTCTCTCCGGACAGCCAATGTCGTTTGCCTCACGCCGGTTTCCGCGATCGTCATCGAACAGGAGCATATCCGCGACTTTTTCGGCTCGCATCCCGGGATGCTGTCCGGGATGATGTTCGGCCTCGTCAGCCGCACGACCGAGACGCTGAAGCTCGTCTCCGGCCTCTGCGGAACGATACGCAGCTTCCTTTTCGGCGAACTCGGGCACTTTCTCGAAGCGCATCACGGCATCGCGCTCAGACTCGAAACCCTCCGCAGGCAGAATCCGGCGCTGGAACGCCCGTTCCATTCCTGCGCGAATCAATCGAGAGAAATATACAATGCTTTTTCCGCAGCTCTCGGCCAGATCGAGAAGCCCTGACCGCGTGATTGACCGGCCCGTGAAAATAGCTTAGAATGGTGCATCCCGTCGGGCTGTAGTGGTATATTGTCGACTATACGATGGGCAGAGCACGGAAAACCTGAATTCAGTGGAGGAACGCATGCGCAACCCGGGCGACATGATCCGAGAGCGATACAAGATCATCCAGTTCGTCGGCGAGGGACGGCACGGCACGATCTACAAGGCCCATGACATGACGGCTGATCGAGACGTCTCGCTGAAGATCCTCGACGGCCCGGCCAGCGCCAACATCGACACCGTGAAGCGGTTCATCAAGGAAGGGGAGGTTCTGTCCTCGCTGCGGCACCCGGCTATCGCCCGCATCTACTCGCTCGAGAAGGAGGGCAATCTTCCCTTCATCATCACCGAGTTCATCGACGGCCGCTCGATGGCCTCCATGAAGGACGAGCTGCGTCGCAATCTGCCGGCCCTCTTCCGGGCCTTTCAACAGTTGCTCGAAGGGGTCGAGGAGTGCCACAATCGCATGGTCATCCATCGCGATCTCAAGCCCACCAACCTGCTGATCGGCAACGACGGCCAGCTCAAGATCGTCGACTTCGGCCTCGCCAAGACCCGCGAGAAGCTCACCAAGCCGGGCGTCCTTCTCGGCACCCCGGCCTACATGTCGCCCGAACAGTGCCAGGGCCTCCCCCTGTCCGAGGCCTCCGACGTCTACGCCATCGGCATCATCTTCTGGGAGTTCCTGACCGGCCAGGTTCCGTTCGAGTTCGACGAAACCAACCCCGGTGACAACGTGGCAAAGCTTCTTCAGCACGTGACCGCACCGCTGCCGGCCGAGCGGTTCGACGCCACGCCCAGGTTCGCCCCTCTTCGCGAGACCGTCTTTGGCATGCTCGACAAGACCCCGCGCATGCGACCATCCATCCGTCGTATCATGGCCGACCTCAAGGCAGTCACCCCGCAGATTCTGGGCGCATAACGTCCCGGGGCTATACAGGATGTGGATTTTGCTTTAAGATGGGCCGCATGAACGATCGCCGCACCTTCACCTTGTTGCTTCCCCTTCTGTTCGTCGCCTTCAGCCTTGCCGCAACGCTGTTCTCGACGGGGTGTAACGACCAGGGAACGCCGATTTCCACCGGAACGACCGGCGGCACACCGTGGTTTTATCCGACCATCGCAAGCCTCACCGTCACCGGCAACTCGATCAAGCGAAGCGACGGGGGATTCCTGGAGCTTTCCTGCTCCTGGATCACCGCGACGCCCATAGCCGCGGCCACCGGCGTCGTCGCGCTCGCCAGCACGGTCGCCGATCCGGGGCCGACAGGCATCGTCAGCTCAGACACAGCATCCGCAAGCTTCAGGACGTCGATTTGCGGCACAGGATTCTACGACGAGTTCGCCACGCCTCTCGAGATCCGCACAACCCTGGGCCAAGTATCGACCGCGGGGCTCTGGCAGGCCACGCTTCCCTTCCCTATCGCGACTGTGGCCAGCGCAACGGTTG
>JAKJFL010000658.1:0-2309 GCA_022704935.1 Candidatus Rifleibacteriota bacterium | reverse complement strand
CCGGCGACATGTCGGTCGTGGGGCCGCGCCCCGAACGGCCTTTCTTCGTCAACCAGCACCTGGAGTTCCAGGGCCGACGGCTGTCGGTGCGACCCGGCGTCACGGGCCTGGCGGCGGTCAACTCACGTTACTATCTGCGCCTGACCGATAAGGTGGGATACGATTATTATTATCTCGACAAGTATGGAATCATTCTCGACGTCAAGATCGTGTTTCAGACCATCTGGGTGCTCCTCTTCGTACCCGGACAGTCGAAAGCCCTCGAGGATAAACATCATGACATGGACAGAATGTCGACACCCCCGGATGACCTTTGAATCACGGGACTGCTCATCATGAGACTGGAGAAAGGGACATGACGAATAAAATAACTGCAGATATGCTTATTGGCGACATCCTCCGGCAGAAGCCGGAAGCCGGAAACATCCTCATGCGGTTCGGCATGCACTGCCTCGGCTGCTCGATCGCGGCGGGCGAAAGCCTCGCCCAGGCTGCTGAGGCCCACGGCATCGAGATCGACAAGCTGATCGAAGCGCTGAACGCGTAGGGCCCTGAAGCATTCCGCCCCTGCCTTGATTGGCTTCCGGGCGAGCGCATGAGTTTCCGATCGTGCTCGGCAAGAACGAACGTGAATCACGGAAAACACGATGCGCACAGATGTTTCACAGAAATCCTTTCATTCCTCCGTGGAATCTCTGTGCCATTTGTGAATTCTGTGATTCAGCGGTTGTGAAAACCGATGTGCTTGCCCCGGACCGGCTTTTGGCGCTTTGATCCGGCCGGTGTTTCTGTGTTATAATCACGTTTTACCCTCACAGAGGGTATACATGTCATCGTCGGCGCGGAGGCAGACATGGATCTCGACCAGATCCGTTCCCCGGAAGACCTGAAAGGGTTGTCACATGCTCAGTTGCATCGGCTGAGTGCCCAGATCCGGGAACGGATCATCCAGGTCGTTGCCCGCAACGGCGGCCACCTGGCCAGCAATCTCGGCATCGTAGAGCTCACCCTGGCTCTCCACCGGGTATTCCATTCGCCCCAGGATAAAATCATCTTCGACGTCGGCCACCAGACATACATCCACAAGATGCTGACCGGCCGTCTGCAGCAGTTCCCGACCTTGCGCACGCTTGGCGGCTTGAGCGGCTTTCCGAAGATCACCGAAAGCGAGCACGACGCGTTCGACACCGGGCACAGCTCGACGTCGATCTCGGCCGCGCTGGGAATGGCCGTTGCCCGCGACCAGAATGCGCAGCGCCACAAGATCGTCGCCGTTATCGGCGACGGAGCGATGACCGGGGGAATGGCGTTCGAGGCGCTCAACCATGCAGGACATCTGCATCCCGACATGGTCGTCGTTCTCAACGACAATGCGATGTCGATTTCGCCGAACGTCGGCGCGCTGTCGCGATATTTGCACTCCCTCCGGATGGAGCCGTATTTCACCACGCCGAAAGATTATATGGCCCATGTCGTGAAGCAGATTCCGGGCATCGGCTCTCGCATTTTCAGCATGCTGTCGAGGATCGAGGGCAGTCTCAAGTATCTGCTCACCCCGGGAATGCTCTTCGAGGAGTTCGGGTTCAAATACATGGGCCCGATCGACGGCTACGATTTCGAGCTTCTCGAGCGGACGCTCACGTTCGCTCGTGACCGCCGCGGCCCCGTTCTCGTCCACGTGCTCACCGAAAAGGGGCGTGGTTACAAGCCCGCGATAGACCAGGCGCCGTTGTTCCACGGGGTCGGGCCGTTCGAGATCTCGACCGGCGAAGTGAAGAAGGTGAAATCCCCCGCGTCCTACACGGGCGTGTTCGGCCAGACCGCCATCGAGATGGCCTGCGAAGACGAGCGGGTGGTCACCATCACCGCTGCAATGAAGGAGGGAACGGGGCTCGCCGGCTTCGCGCACGACTTCCCCGACCGCTTCTTCGACGTGGGCATCGCCGAAGAGCATGCCGTGACCTTCGCGGCGGGTCTTGCCCGGGGAGGGCGTCGGCCGATCTTCGCGGTTTACTCGACGTTCCTGCAGCGTGCCGTCGATCAGGTCATCCACGACGTCGCCCTGATGAATCTGCCGGTCATGTTCTGCCTCGACCGCGCGGGCCTGGTCGGTGAAGACGGCCCGACGCACCACGGGGTCTTCGACATTGCCCTTCTGCGACCCATTCCGAACATGGTTGTCATGGCGCCCAAGGACGAAATCGAGCTTGCCGCGATGCTGCGGTTTGCCGTGACCATCGAAGGTCCGACGAGCATCCGGTATCCGCGCGGATCCGGGGTCGGTGAAAAAGCGGATACTCCGCAGGAAC
>JAKJFL010000657.1:0-2313 GCA_022704935.1 Candidatus Rifleibacteriota bacterium | reverse complement strand
ACGGGCCTCGTCATCGTCAACTCCGGCGACTGGACCAACCCGGTCTGCAACCTCGAGCGTCTCGCTCCCGCGACGCGCGCCTCGCTCGAACAGGCCCAGCTCGTCACGCCGTCGGGCAAGGTTGTCTTCGAGAAGCTCACCGCGGAGCAGAAGACGACTCTCGCCTTCGAAGGGGCTTTTTCATCTATCGTGATCGATATACAGAAACTGACCCCCGAGCTTGCAGGAAAGCTGAAGAATGCGGGCATCGAGGCACCGTCGGTGAAGTCGTTCGAACCGCTTCCCGAGCCGCTGAAGCGTGAAGTCGCAACGTCGGACGCCTGGCGCCCCCTCGCCCCAAAGGGCGCGGCGCTGACAAAGGCGGCGTTTGCCGAGATTCCCACGGTCGGCCCCCTCATTCTCGCGGTCGGCCTGCTGACGTTCGTGTTCTCGACGATCCTCGGCTGGTCATACTACGGGGAAAAAGCCGTCGAATACCTCTTCGGAAGCGGCGCCATCAAGCCTTACCGGTATGCCTGGGTCGTCGCCGTCATGCTCGGCTCGGTTCTGAAGCTGAACGTCGTCTGGGACTTCGCCGATGCGGCGAACGGGCTGATGGCCGTTCCGAATCTCATCTCACTGCTCGCCCTCAGCTCCGTCATCGTCGGCGACACGAAAAAATATCTCTGGGAAGGCAACCTGGACGCGGAAGTGCACCTCGAAGAAGAACCCCGGGCATGAACATGACGAAATCCGACGCTGCCCGGTTACGTTCTGGAATGTCGGTACAATTCATCGGAAACGATGGTGGGAGGCCAAATATGCATCATTCCAACCTGTTCATGGCAATCATTCTCCTGATTTCGATCTGCGTTTCACCCCTCTCGGCAGCCAGCCGGGAAAAAATGTGGGCCGAAGTCGACAAGGCGGTCAACGACGGCCTGCCGCAGACGGCGATCGAAAAGCTCGATCCGATCATCAAAAGCGCGGTCGCCGACAAAAAGGTGACCGAGGCTGCCCGTGCGATCTGCAAGAAGATCGTGCTCGAGGGCAACATCCAGGGCAACAAGGCCGAAGAGAAGATCGTGCGCCTGGAAAAGGAGATCGAGACCGCCGATCCCTCGATCCGGCCGCTCCTGCGCATCGTGCTCGCGCGCTGGTACTGGCACTACTTCCAGCAGAACAACTGGCGGTTCCTCGACCGCACGCAGACGGCAGGCCTCGACGAAAAGGATTTCACCACGTGGGACCTCCCGAAGCTGTTCCTCAAGATCGGAAGCCTGTATGAAAGCGTTCTCGCCGACGAAACGGCGCTCCAGGCCCTCCCCTTCTCCGACCTTGGCGAGATCGTCGACGCCGGCAACCAGCCGGCCGATCTGTGGCCGACGGTGTTCGACTTCTACGGTCACCAGGCCCTCGAATTCTACACGTCCGGGGAACAGGCCGGTGTCACCCCGCAGGAGGCGTTCGAGATCGACGCCGCGTCGCCGGTCCTCGACGACGCGAAGACGTTCGCGGCCTGGAACGTCGTCGCGACCGACACGAACTCCCCGAAGTTCCGTGCGCTCAGAATATATCAGCGACTATTGATATTTCACCTCGCGAAGGTCGACATCAGCGCTCTGATCGACCTCGACCTCCAGCGGCTCCGGTGGGCGAACAACGCCGCGATGCCGAACGGGCGCAGTGACAGGTATATCGCCCAGCTGAAGGCGATCGCCGCCGAATACACGACGAACCCGCTTTCCGCCCTCGCTCTCGCTATGTGCGCCGAAGAGCTCCAGTCACGCGGCCAGAAGAAGGAAGCCTGGAAGATCGCGAAGGAAGGATGCCAGCGCTTCCCCGCCTCGGATGGCGGCGTGATGTGCCAGGGCATCATCAACGCGATCGAGGCGAAGCAGCTCCAGATCGATACCGAACGTGTCTCGAACAACCCGACGGCCCTGGCGCGCATCAGCTGGTGCAACATCGACCAGGTCCACTTCCGCCTGATCGACATCTCCGACCGCGAGCTGTTCCGGGCCAACGGATACGATCCCGAAAGCTTCTCCTGGGATGAAGTGCGCGGGCCGCTGTCGCAAAAGCCGGCTGCCGAATGGAAGACGGAACTCGAGCCGACACCGGACTACAATACAAAAGCGAAAACCATCGAGTTTCCGAAGGTGAAACCGGGCTTCTACATGCTGTATGCCAGCTGGAAACCCGATTTCAGCGAAGGCAACAACGCCATCCGGTACACCCCCGTCTGGGTGACGAAGCTCGGCCTCGTCGTCAGGAACCGCAACGGCGTCTGCGACGGTGTTCTCGCCGACAACGAGACGGGCAAACCGATCG
>JAKJFL010000656.1:0-2317 GCA_022704935.1 Candidatus Rifleibacteriota bacterium | reverse complement strand
CCGGACGTGGAAATCGACGGCGGTGACGTTGCCACGATAACCTATACCAGCGGTACAGAGGCCCTTCCCAAAGGGGTCCTGTTGACGCACGAGAATTACTTCGCCGCTGCCGCCTCGGTGCAGGCGGAACATTATCTGGATGTCCGCCAGAGTGATGTCGGTCTGCAAGCCTTGCCCCTGTTCTATACGGGTGGTATTGCCGTGGCGACCTTCAGTCTCATGTTGGGGGGGACGGTCATCCTCGTCTACATGCCTGAAGTCGGCACGATTGCCGGTCTGATCCGCACACATCGGGTTACCTACACGGTTCTTCCCCCGACGCTTTACAACCGGTTGTTACAGGTACCGGACATCGAAACGGCGGCGAAATCGCTCAGGCGATGCGTGTCCTTCGGTGCCACGATTCCCGGGCAGATGATCGCCGGTTGGACCCGCATCGCGCCCCATATCGCTTGGATATCGCTTTATGCATCAAGCGAACTCACCGCGCTGGGAACGGCGGGTCATTTCAGGCGGATGGAAGACATCCCCGATGGAAACATGAACTGGGTGGGAAGACCGGCGCCTGCGCTGGAAGTGAGAATTGTCGACATGAACGACAGGGATGTCCCGACCGGAGAGGCCGGAGAGATGGTTTTCCGGGGACCGGCGATCATGAAGGGTTATTATCGGAATGAGGAGAAAAACCAGGCGGTTTTTGCTGGCGGTTGGTTCCATTCGGGAGATGTAGGCAGGATGAGTGCGACAGGGGACGTGTTCTTCATCGACCGAATTAAGGACATGGTGAAGAGTGGGGGCGAGAACATCTCGTCGGCCGCGATCGAGTTTTTCATCAGCACGTATCCGAAGGTCGCGGAATGCGCCGCCTTCGGTGTTCCCCATCCCGACTGGATCGAAGCGCTGGCCGTCGCCGTCGTTCCGAAACCGGGAGAGACCATCGACGAGGAAGCCCTGATGGCCTATTGCCGAGAGAAACTCCCCCGATTCAAGGTTCCGAAATACATTCTGGTGGTGGATGACTTTCCTCGGAACCCCACGGGTAAGATTTTGAAGAAAGAACTGAGGCGGATCTATAAAGATGTCGCCGCGCGGCAGGCCTGAGAAAGAACACGATTTCGATCGACCTTCGAAACGATCAGGGCGGAGATTTCGGGTGTCCGACAACTGCGGACCGACCGGTCGATAAGCGGAAACAGCGAAGAGGGCGAATACGATGAGGTTCGATTTTACAGAGGAACAGAAGGCGTTTCGAGCGGAAGTCGAAGACTTCGCCAGCACGGAACTTCCCCCGGACTGGGATGAAAAGGCCCTGTACACACCTGCCGGATATGGAACCATTCCATTTCTGGAGGTACAATTCAAGGACCTCTATGACGAGTTGCTCCGGAAGCTGGGTCGGAAGGGATGGCTCAGCCTCGGATGGCCCGAGGCTTACGGCGGGATGAATTCCATGATGAAGCATGTCATCTTCGACGATGTCATGAGCTATCACCGGGCGCCAGGGGGGGACGTTTCCACGGGGATCTGTGCCCCCACCATCCTGCTCGTCGGAAGCGAAAAGATGAAGAGAACGTGGCTGCCCAGGATCGCCGCCGGAGAATTGCGTTTTTGGCTGGGATACAGCGAGCCGAATGCCGGATCCGATCTGGCCTCCATCAGGACGCGGGCCACGGATGACGGAGATGCGTTCATCCTGAACGGCCAAAAGATCTGGAGCAGCGGCGCCCATATCGCAGATTACGGCTGGGTGCTTGCGAAAACGGACCCGGACGCACCGCGCTACCGAGGCGAGACGCTGATGCTCGTGGACAATAAGGCGCCTGGAATCACCATCCGTCCGATCGAGAATATCTGTGGTATCCAATCCTTCAACGAGGTTTTCTTCGACGATGTGCGGGTTCCCAAGGAGAATGTCGTCGGCCAGATCAACCAGGGATTCTATTGTGTGATGATGGCCCTCGAATACGAGCGCCTTTTCGTGGGCATCGGCGCCTTCCGGCGGGTCCTCGAAGAGCTTGTTCAGTATGTCAAGACGGCAAAATATCGCGACAGGCCCCTGGCTGAAGAACCCTTGGTTCGGAACAAACTGGCCGGTCTCGCCGTGGAGATCGAGACCCTCTACGGGTTCTACTGGCGGACCGCCTGGCTGATGGATCAGGGGAAGGCGCCGGAGCCGGAAGCTTCAGTCCTGAAGCTCTTCGGCACGGAACTCAGTCGCAAGGTCGCCGGCACGGCCATGGAGATTCTGGGCCCCTACGGCTCCCTGGAAAGGGGTTCAAAATGGGCGCCCTTGCGTGGACTGATAAGCCTCGGGTAT
>JAKJFL010000655.1:0-2318 GCA_022704935.1 Candidatus Rifleibacteriota bacterium | reverse complement strand
GTTGCGCGTAGCGAAGTCATAAGGACAATTGCACGGCTGATCGACACCGACCCGGGAGCGCTTGAAATCCAGTTCGCGAACCGCACGTTCGTCAAGCCGGAAGGGGGAGCGGGAACGCCCGTTCGCGCCCGGCCGGTGACCGACGGGATGGTGCGGCGGCAGGAGTGGGTGCTCAAGCACCTGATAGAACATCCCGAAGAGCTGGAACGCACGCGAGCCATGCTTGCGCCGGCCGACTTCACCGATACCCGGCTTCAACAGATATTCACGGCAATATGCCGTTTACAGGAAGCCTCGGGCGGGAAGTCGCGGCCGGCGGACATCATTGCCGCGATCGACGATTCTGAGCTCGCCTCTCGTTTCAGCGAGCTTCTCATCGAACTCGAGGAGAAGCCCGAGGAACCGTTTCTCGAATGCGTGTACGGACTCGTGAAAAGCCGGTTGAAGCGTGAAATCGAAGAGCTTCTGGCGCGAATCCGCACCGCCGAGCGGGACGGCCGCGAGAGCGAGGTTGCCGAGCTGACCATGCAGCAACTCGAGCTCCGTCGCAAGATGGAGGCACTCAACCAGCGGAATGCTGGATTGTAAGGAAACAGACATGAAGACTTCGTCAACAACACAGGCCGCCCCCAAGGCATCGCCGAAACAGTCGAAAAAAACGGCCGCCCAGGCGGCTGTCGAAGCCGTCGCGCCTGCGCCGGCGCCGGCCCCGACCTCGGGTCCGGCGGGTAAATCGCTCGAAGCGATCCGCGCCGAGCTGATCGAAAAAGGCAAAAAGCAGGGCTACCTGAGCTACCAGGAAATCAACAGCGCGCTGCCCGACGGGCTCGACACCGAAGCGTTCGAGACCGTCGTCACCGAGCTGATGGAAGCCAACGTCGAGCTGGTCGACGACGACGAGATCCAGCTCAAGGAAAAGCTCCGGATGCCGGAGGAAAAGAAGGACGAGAACTATGTCGAGGCCCAGGAAGACTTCGACGACATCGATGACTCGGTTCGCGTATACCTCCGCGAGATCGGCAAGATCAAGCTTCTCACCATGCAGGAGGAAGTCACTCTCGCGAAGCGCATCGAGCACGGCGACCAGGAAGCCCAGCGGAAGCTGATCGAGGCGAACCTGCGCCTCGTCGTCTCGGTCGCGAAAAAATACACCAAGCGCGGTCTCCTCTTTCTCGACCTCATCCAGGAAGGCAACCAGGGCCTGATACGCGCGGTCGAGAAGTTCAAATATCGCAAGGGCTATAAATTCTCCACCTATGCCATCTGGTGGATCCGTCAGGCCATTACCCGCGCCATTGCCGATCAGGCGCGCACGATCCGCATTCCGGTCCATATGGTCGAGACGATCAACAAGCTCCGCAAGGCGAGCCGCAAGCTGGTCCAGAAGCTCGGCCGCGATCCGGCCGTCGAGGAACTCGCTCTCGAGGTCGGCCTGCCGGTCGAGAAGGTCAAGAACATCATGAAGACGGCGATGGACCCGATCTCGCTCGAAACGCCGATCAATGGCGAGGAAGACTCGCATCTCGGCGATTTCGTCGAGGACAAGTCGGCCCTGCCGCCGGCCGAAACCGCGTTCAACAACATCCTCAAGGAGCAGATCAATCGCGTTCTCTCGACCCTGACCGAGCGCGAGTCGAAGGTCATCAAATACCGGTTCGGTCTCGAAGACGGCTGGCAGAGAACCCTCGAGGAAGTCGGCCAGAAGTTCGGCGTCACCCGCGAGCGCATCCGCCAGATCGAGGCGAAAGCTCTCCGGAAACTTCGCCATCCGAGTCGCTCGAAAAAACTCAAAGAATTTTACATGGAATGATGCTTGCGCGATGCGGAAGGATATGATATACTCTTTCTGCTTCAAGGGCCTATAGCTCAGTGGTTAGAGCTGCCGGCTCATAACCGGCTGGTCGCAGGTTCGACTCCTGCTGGGCCCACACCTGCCGAATGATGTCCTAAGCCCCCATCGTCTAGCGGCCCAGGACACAGCCCTTTCAAGGCTGCGGCGAGGGTTCGAATCCCTCTGGGGGCGCCCTTATACAAACCGCCATCGATCGTCCATCGATGGCGGTTCTCCTTATTCGGACAAATGCGCCGCATCGCGATGCACCCTCTGCATTTCACTGCCATTTGTATCGCAGGGGCTGGTTTGAAACCAGCCCCTGCAAGCGGCATTGCGATACAAAACTCCTTTTTTTGGGGGGGACTTGCGGGTTTTGTACCCTCATGTTACGATTGTGTATCTTCGTCCGAATTTGAGAAAAGGGGAGTATTGATGAAGAGGTTAACAGCCTGTTTCGCCCTGTCGTTCTTTTGTACCGCTTCGG
>JAKJFL010000654.1:0-2319 GCA_022704935.1 Candidatus Rifleibacteriota bacterium | reverse complement strand
TCGCGTTCCGCGTGCTCGCGCAGATCGTATCCGGCCTGAAACGCGTGGCAGGTGTCGATACAGACACCCGTCGGAAAAGGCATCTCATCGCGAACGTCTGCGATCTCGGCAAGATCGGCACCGAGATCGTTCCGTTCCCCGGCCGTGTTCTCGAGCAGAAGCAGGGGTGAATCGGCCGCCACCCCATCGAGAGCCTCACGGAGTCCGGCTTTCATGTGTTTCATGCCGTCTTCGCGGTCGGGGTTGCTGCCCATGTGGACGACGACAAAATCGGCTCCGCAACGCGCCGCCATCCGGTATTCGAACCGCAGGACGTCGACGGATTTCCGCCTGACGTCTGGATTTGCCGAGGCAAGATTCGCGAGATATCGGGCATGAACGATCAGCGGCGGGGAGCCGGCGGCCCTGCGGGCGGCATGAAACCGCTCGATCGTCTCGTCGGGCCAGGTGCGTATTTCCCAAACCCTCGGGCTCGACGTGAAGATCTGGAGGGTCGTACACCCACGCACCCGGTATCTCTCGAAGAGGGTTTCCGGCCCGGAAGCAATCGAGAGATGGAACCCCACCCGCAGCCCGTTCGGCCACGGTTCCGAGGATATTTTTCTCTTCGTATTCGATTCGGCCCGGTTGGGCTGGTCAGGGCTTCGCATCTGGCGGCGGCGTATCGCGCACGCACCGGAATCCGACGGTGGTGCTTCGGTAGAAGGGCGTCCGATGGACGTCGCGGGCGCTGACCCGGCACCCCTTCGATTCGTCGTCCCACGAGCCACCGCGGATGATCGGCTGGCCGAAGTGGCCATTGAAATCGCGGCCGTCGCGAGCGTCGGGTTCGTAGGCGGTCGCCGTCCACTCGGCCACGTTGCCGGCCATGTCGAGCACGCCCCACGGAGAGGCCCCTTCCGGGAAACTTCCCACCTTCACGGGATACCCGCCCGTGTTCACGTTTTCGACGCGGAAACTGCTGCCCCATGGGTATTCACGGCCGTCGCCGCCGCCCGCCGCGATCTCCCATTCGTCTTCGGTCGGGAGCCGCTTGCCTGCCCATTTCGCATACGCCCAGGCATCATACCAGTCGACGAGAACGACCGGGCAGTCCTCCATGCCGGCCGGGGGGCGACCTCCGAGCCAGCTGAACCGCAACGCCCACGTATATGTATGATACGGTATATGATCTTTCTGCATGGGCTCGGAAGGATGACACCACTTGTGTCCTTCCCGTTTGACGGCATCGATGAAACGATGGTATTCGGCGCAGGTCACCTCGTATTTGTCGATCCAGAAGCCCGGGCTCTTGATCTTCCGCAGCGGCCGTTCGTCCGGATTGCCGCGCTCGTTGCCAAGCATGAAGACGCCGCCCTTGACCTCGATCATTTCGCCCCTGGGACGTCCGTTCGCGTGTGATGCCGTGGAAGATGCGGCCGGCGCAGCAACGGGCGCGAGCTCCAGCGACAGCTTCTGCTCCTGGCCGGAGGCGACGCTGAAACTGAGTTTCTGTGAGGCAAAACCGGGGGCTGCCGCCTCGAGGCGGTGCTCTCCGGCGGAAATCTCGAACCGGAGTTCGGGCCCCGTGCCGCGGGGAAGTCCGTCGATCAGCATCGTCGCGTCCGGCGGCGCCACGCGCACGATGAGGGTTCCCTGTTCGCTGCCGGCGATCTGCGCGAGTTTCCCCCCGTCGAACGGGCAGAAGTTCACCCCGTCGTCGAACGACTTGCCGCACGTCGGGCATTCCTTGCCCGCCAGTGCCGGCCGACCCAGGAGAGACGCAACGAAAACGAGCAGGATCGTGATTCCACGACGAATCCGCATAGAAGCCCGGGGCATGGTTTTCCCTCCGCCAGCCAAGATATTCATGTCATCCTAATACACGGCCCCCCGCGTCGCAAGCCGTTTTCAGGCTTTTCCCGATCGTGCGGCAAGCAGCTTCGCGGCACACAGACACAGCTTCTGCAGTTCGGCAGTTCCTTTTCCGGGGGGTTGCGCGAGAATTTTCGAGACGAGCAGCACCAGGTCGCGATAGGCGGCCCCGCCGTTCCCCTCGTATGCCATACCATACGCTATAATGAACTGGCAGGCCGGATCGATCCGCCCGTGCTCGGCCGCCTTTTTCGCGGCGGCGACCGCTTTCGTCGAATCCCCGACGAAAAACGCCGCCCGCGCCAGCCGCTGGAGGGCGGCGGAGCTGTCCGGCACTAGTTCCGCCAGACGAAGCAGGGCCTTGTAGGCATCCTGGGGCCGCTGGAGTTCTTCGAGAGCCTCGGCCAGAAGAAGATACGCCTGCGGAAGTTTCGGATACAGCCGGATCGTCGCATGGAGCGCCTC
>JAKJFL010000653.1:0-2321 GCA_022704935.1 Candidatus Rifleibacteriota bacterium | reverse complement strand
ATCGACGAAATGTCGAGGTAGTTTGTCGGCTCATCGAGAAGCAGGTAGTCGGGCTCGCTGAGGAGCAGACGCGCGAAGTAGGCGCGCATCTGCCAGCCGCCGGAAAACGTCTTCAGCGGGTCATGGAACCGGCCTTCGGGAAAGCCGAGCCCTTTGAGAATCCTGATCGTGCGGGCCTGCCAGGTGTATCCGCCGGCGCGGTCGAAACGGGTCAGCAGGCTGTGATGCCGATCGTGTAAAGCGTTTGATATATCACCAGCCGAGATCCGTTCCTCGACGACGGCGATCTCGTCGCGGATCTGCTGGAGGCCGGAAAACGCCTGCGCGGCGAGCGTCCAGAGCGTGGCGTCGACGCCCGCTTCGCCCCATTCGGGATCGTTCTCGAGAAAGATCTCCTGCGGCAGATACCCGACCCGGGTCTCGCGCGGCCGGGTGACCGAGCCGTCATCGGCCGTCTCGACGCCGCGAATGATGCGCATCAGCGTCGATTTTCCCGACCCGTTGTGGCCGACGAGGGCGACGCGCTCGCCGGGGTTGACGACGAACGTCACGTTCCGGAACAGGGTCCGGACGCTGAACGATTTCGAGAGATTCCGTATCTGAAGCGACATATCAGGGTGGTGAATTGTATCACGCCTTCGCTTCGCGCTCAACAGGGAGCGACAGGCGTTCCATGGTCAGCCGCCGAACAGCAGCCCGCCGCTCGAAGATTTGTATATCATGTTCTACATAACATCGGCGGCACCGGCGCCCAACACGAAAGTCGTCGTTCCCTTGTCCCAATGATCCAACGCGTCTATAATCCAATCCGGCCCCTGTCGGTTTGCGGAGCTTCGCGCCGGATACGAGCCGATTTTCCTGACTCTGTCGAGGTATAGCCATCATGAAGATCCGCCCGTTCGAACTCGAACGCTACTTTGCCCGATACGAGTTCTCGACGCCCTGGCTGCTCTGTTCGTCCGACTGCGAGAGCATGACGGTCGGCGATCTGCTGGCGTTCGAGCCCGGCGCGCAGGAGCGATTTTCCTCGCTCTGGCTCGGGTATACAGAGAGCCTCGGACACCCCGATCTCAGACAGGCGATCACATCCCTGTATGAGCACATTGCCGCCGATCAGGTTCTCGTTCATGCGGGTGCGGAGGAAGCGATCTTCACGTTCATGAACGTCGCCCTCGAGTCGGGCGACCAGATCATCGTGCATGCTCCGTATTACCAGTCACTCGGAGAAGTGGCCCGCAGCATCGGCGTCCGGGTGACGGAGTGGCCGGGCGATCCCGCTGGAAACTGGGAATTGGACATCGAGACGCTCAAACGCTCGATCACCGACCAGACGCGGGTTGTGGTGATCAATGTCCCCCACAACCCGACCGGTTTCGTTCCGACACAGGCATTTCTTCAGGAACTCTCGGCGCTCTCTGAGCGGTACGGATTCATCGTTTTCTCCGACGAGGTGTACCGCGGTCTCGAGCATCGCTGCACCACCCTCCCGGCGTTCGCCGACATCAATCCGCGGGCCGTTTCCCTCGGCGTCTTGTCGAAGACCTACGGCCTACCTGGTCTCCGGATCGGCTGGATCGCAACCCGGAACGAGGCGCTGTACCACGACATAGCCGCGTTCAAGGACTACACGACGATCTGTTCCAGCGCTCCGGCCGAGTTCCTCGCGACACTCGCGCTGCGCCACCGGAAGCCGATCGTCGAGCGCAACCTGGGAATCATCCGCGACAATCTCGACCTGCTCGACGCGTTTTTCGGCAGTCACTCGAACCTGTTCCGCTGGCAAAGACCGAAAGCCGGACCCATCGCTTTTCCAACCCTTCTCGAGGGATCCGTGGCCGAGTTCTGCGACGATCTCGTCCGGAAAGCTGGTGTCCTGCTCCTTCCGGGAAGCCTGTACGGACCGCTATACAACTCGTTTCGGATCGGTTTCGGCCGGAAGAATCTTCCCGATGCACTCGCCCGGCTGAAGAAGCACCTCGAGACGGCAAGCGAGGATTGAGACCATCATGTCGGCAGAACCGTTCTCAATCCGGACGGCTGCTGATATCATGCAAAGAGATGAACAGGGAGGATTGAGATGATTGAGCGGACCGAATTGTACAAACCATCACTTGCTCTGCTGACCGATCTGTATGAACTGACGATGGCCTATTCCTACTGGAAGTCGGGAACGGCCGAGAAAGAAGCGGTTTTCACGATGTTCTTCCGGGAAAACCCGTTTCACGGCGGTTTTGCGATCGCATGCGGCATTCAGCCCGCTCTCGAGTTTCTTGCAAATTTTCATTTCGACGATGAGGATATCGCGTATCTCGCGACGCTGC
>JAKJFL010000060.1:0-10995 GCA_022704935.1 Candidatus Rifleibacteriota bacterium | reverse complement strand
ACGCGCCGGTACAGGTCGTTCAGATCGCTGGTGGCGAAGCGGCCGCCGTCGAGCTGGACCATCGGGCGCAGGTCGGGCGGAATGACCGGGATGACGTCGACGATCATCCACTCGGGGCGGCTGATCGAGCCGACGAACCACTTCACGAGCTCCATGCGCTTGAGCAGGTGGGTCTTCTTGGTTCCCGTGGAGGTCTTGAGCTGGCTCGCGAGTTCTTTCTCGAGCTTCTTGAGATCGATCTCGGCCAGAAGCTCCTTGATCGCCTCGGCACCCATCTTCGCGGTGAACATGTCGCCGTATTTCTCGCGCAGTTCGCGGAAGCCCATCTCGCCGCCGACGCCTTCCTCGGCGAGCAGCTGCTTCTTCGAGAGAGGCAGGTTGCCCGGATCGATGACGATATAGCTCTGGAAATATAACACTTTCTCGAGATCGCGGGCGGTGATGTCGAGCAGCAGAGCGATGTAGTTAGGGCTGCCCTTCGAATACCAGATGTGACCGACCGGGGTCACGAGCTGGATGTGGCCCATGCGTTCGCGACGCACGGCGGCCTTGGTGATCTCGACGTTACAGCGTTCGCAGATGATGCCGCGATACCGGATGCTCTTGTATTTGCCGCAGAAGCACTCCCAGTCTTTCTGGGGGCCGAAGATACGCTCGCAGAACAAGCCGTCGCGCTCGGGTTTGTGGGTCCGGTAGTTGATGGTCTCGGGCTTCTTTACCTCGCCGTAGGACCAGGACCGGATCTTTTCCGGGGACGCAATGCTGATCTGAATGGCATCGAATTTATCCATTTCCAACATGAGGCTGATTCTCCTTTATACGCTTGCCTGACCGGAAAGGTCCGTCTTACTCGCTCTCGATGTCGTCGTCGTCGGAGCTGTCGGAATCGTCGTCGTCGTCGGTGTCGGTGCCGACATCGTCGATGTCCTCAGCCTCTTCGCGCTCGGCTTCGTCTTCCCAGTCGTCGGCTTCGGCTTCCTGCATCAGCAGCGGCCGTTCGCCGCCTTCCGCGAGAGAAACACCGCTCGTCCCCTTCTTCAGGTCGACCTGGAGACCCAGGCTCTGAAGTTCGGAAACGACGACCTTGAAGGATTCCGGGATGCCGGGTTTCATGATGTTCTTGCCCTTGATGATCGTCTCGTAGACCTGGACGCGGCCTTCGACGTCGTCGGACTTGACCGTCAGCAGTTCCTGCAGGACGTGCGCGGCGCCGTAGGCTTCGAGGGCCCAGACTTCCATTTCTCCGAAGCGCTGGCCGCCGAACTGCGCCTTGCCGCCGAGAGGCTGCTGGGTGACGAGGCTGTACGGGCCGGTCGAGCGGGCGTGCATCTTGTCGTCGACGAGGTGGGCCAGCTTGAGGATATAGATCATGCCCACCATGATCGGCTTGTGGAACGGATCTCCGGTGCGGCCGTCGAACAGCTGCGCCTTGCCCTGCTGGTCGACCAAGTGGTGCGGATCGCTGTTATACGCCTTCTTCAGCTCGTTCATGACGTAGTCTTCGTTCTTGAGGGCGCGGCCGGCGTTGAAGATCGAGGTGCCGTAGCACTTGTTGAGCTTTTCGGCGGCCCAGCCGAGGTGCGTCTCGAGAACCTGTCCGACGTTCATGCGGGAGGGAACGCCCAGGGGGTTCAGGATGATGTCGATCGAGCGGCCGTCGGCCAGATACGGCATGTCTTCGACCGGCACGATGCGGGAAATGACGCCCTTGTTGCCGTGCCGTCCGGCCATCTTGTCGCCGACCGTGATCTTGCGTTTCTGCGCGACGAACGCGCGGACCAGCTTGTTCACGCCATACTGGAGTTCGTCGCCGTTGTCGCGCGAGAACACCATGACGTCGACGATCTTGCCCTTCTCGCCGTGCGGGACGGTGAGGGAGGTGTTGCGGACTTCGCGGGCCTTCTCGCCGAAGATCGCGCGGAGCAGCTTGTCTTCTGCCGTCAGTTCGGTCTCGCCCTTCGGGGTGACCTTGCCGACGAGGATGTCGCCCGATTCGACTTCGGCGCCGATGCGGATGATGCCCTCGTCATCGAGGTTCTTGAGGGCGTCCTCGCCGACGTTCGGGATGTCGCGGGTGATTTCTTCCGGCCCGAGCTTGGTGTCGCGGGCGTCGATTTCATACTCTTCGATATGGATCGACGTGAACACGTCGTCCTTCACCAGGCGCTCGGAAAGGATGATGGCATCTTCGAAGTTGTAGCCTTCCCAAGGCATGAATGCGACCAGAACGTTGCGACCGAGGGCCAGCTCGCCGTTCGCGGTGGCCGGGCCGTCGGCGATGACGTCGCCGGGGCGGACCTTGTCGCCGATCTTGACCGAGGTCTTCTGGTTGATGCAGGTTCCCTGGTTGGAGCGCATGAACTTCTGGAGGCGGTAGGTGTCGATGGATTCCTGCTGCAGGCGGACTTCGCTGCAGAGGGAGGCAAGCCGCGACAGGTAGGTGATGTCGAGGGGCTGGCCGGCTTCGATTATGATCTCGCCGGTGAGCGGGTCGACGATCGTGTCCATGATCTTGCGACCCTGGATCTTGCGGAATGCCTGTTCGGTCAGGGCGATCTTCTCGTCGTCCTTGCGGCGGCTGGCGCGGCGGATGCGGATCTCGTTGGCGTCGATGTATTCGACGGTGCCGGCGCTGCGGGCGAGAACCATGGCGCCAGAGTCGTGCGCGGCGCGTGATTCGAGGCCGGTTCCTACCAGCGGTGGCTCGGTCTGGATCAGCGGAACGGCTTGGCGCTGCATGTTCGTGCCCATCAGGGCGCGGTTGGCGTCATCGTGTTCGAGGAACGGAATGAGGGCCGAGGCGACGCTGACCATCTGGAGAGGCGAGAATTTAACGTATTCGACCTCGCTGCGATCGGCGAACTCGAACTCGTAGTCGTCGCGGAAATACTTGACCGGCACGACGTCGCCGACCATTTTCCCGTATCCGCTCTTGCGGTCATACTCGAGGCGCACGTCGGGCTGCCCGATGATGAACCGGTCTTCGTCATACGCATCTTTGTATTCGAGCTTCTTGAAATTGATACGGCCGGTTTCCTCCTCGACCTGGCAGAGGGGCGTGGTGATGAAACCATACTCGTCCACCTTGGCGTAGACGGCCAGGCTGGCGATGAGGCCGGCGTTCGGACCTTCAGGCGTCTCGATCGGGCAGATGCGGCCGTCGTGGGTCGGATGGACGTCGCGGACTTCGAAGCCGGCGCGCTCGCGCTTGAGACCGCCCGGCCCGAGGGCCGAGAGGCGACGCTTGTGGGTCAGCTCGGCGAGGGGGTTCGTCTGGTCCATGAACTGGGAGAGCTGCGAACTGCCGAAGAACTCGTCGACCACCGCCGAAACCGGCCGGGTGTTGATGAGCAGCTGCGGCGTGTAGCTGTCGAGATCGTGGATCGTCATGCGTTCCTTGATCACGCGCTCCATGCGGGAGAGGGAAATGCGGAACTGGTTCTGGAGCAGCTCACCGCAGCAGCGGATGCGGCGGTTCGACAGGTGGTCAATGTCGTCGAGGCGGCCGATACCGTTCGAGAGGTCGATCAGATATCGGATGACGCCGATGATGTCCTCGTAGCACAGAACGCGGTCTTTCACGACCGGCACGGAGGAGACGCCCAGATCCTGGAGTTGTTTCTCGGCATCCTCGGTGATCGTCGTGTTCTTCTCGATGACGATCTCGCCGCTTTTCTTGTCGATGACGGACTCGTAGGCGGTGCGGCCGGCAAGCATCGTGAGGCTTCCGGTGACGTCGCGGAGGCGGACATCGGTATAGCCCATGTTATACATGATGCGATATCCCTTGAGGGCGTCGCCGAGTTCGATGAAGATCGGCAGCATCATGGTTTCGAGCATGTCGGCAAGGCGCTTCGAGACCTTCTCGCCGGCCTTCACGATGATTTCCTTGTTCGCCGGGTTCACGACATCCTTGAACGCGATCTGCTCGGACAGGCGATCGGCGAGGCGGAGCTTCTTGTCCATCTTGTAGCGGCCGACGAAGCCCAGGTCGTATTTCTTCGGATCGAAGAACAAGCTGCGGATGAGGGTGCGGGCGTTTTCCTCGACGAACAGGTCGCCCTGGCGGAGCTTCGAGAAGATGACCTTGAGCGATTCTGTGACGGCCTTGGCGACTTTGTCGGGGCCTTCGGAGCCGCCGATCGCCTGCTTGTCGAACTTGAGGGAGCTGGCGATCGTCTCGTTCCGGTCGAACAGGTCGAGAATCTCCTCGTCGGTGCTGAAACCGAGAGCTCGCAGGAAGGTGGTGATCGGGATCTTGCGCTTCCGGTCGAGGCGAACGAAGATCGCGTCCTTCATCAGGTCGAGTTCGAACTCCATCCAGGCGCCGCGATACGGCACGATCTTGGCGGAGTAGATCTTCTTGGCGCGGTTGAAGCTGAAATACACGCCGGGAGAACGATGCAGCTGGCTGACCACGACGCGCTCGGCGCCGTTGATGATGAAGGTGCCGCGCTCGGTCATGCAAGGGAGATTGACCAGGAAGATCTCCTGCTCCTTCACCTCGCCCGTCTGCTGCATGATCAGCTGGACCTTGATGTTCAGCGGGATCGAGTAGGTCAGATCGCGCTTGCGGCACTGGTCGGGGCTGTGCTTGACGCGGAACGGCGTGTCGCCGATGAACGCGATCTCGCAGTCCTTTTCCGTGAAGCTGCAGTCGTCGTAGAGGCACTTCTTGTTGAGCTTGAGCTGGGGACAGTTCTTGCACATCGGCAAGCCCAGGCCGTATTCGCTGTACTCAAGGCAGAGATTTCCGACGTAATCCTGGATGGGGAACACCTCGAGGAAAACCTCCTGGAGACCGTGATTCTTGCGGTCCGCGGGAGAAACGCCGGGCTGGAGAAACCACTCGAACGACTTCAACTGGATGTCGATCAGGTTCGGGATGTCCCGGAACGTCCGATCTTCAGCCATCAGAATTCGCTCGGCTCCCATTGTCTGCGTAGTGACCATTGTCTGCCTTACTCCTTCCCAGATCAAGCAAATATCCCGCCAACGCATTCAGCGCCGACGGGACGTGTCAAAATATACGCGGAAAAATAAAATTGGGGCGGGCACGGAACGCAATGCGCGTGACGGGGATCGACGCAGGGTTGCACCCAACGTTCGAATCTTCTTTGGTTCCGCGGGCTCGATTCACCAATGTCTGCAGAACTCCCCACCAATCCGTGCGTTTCGCCATCTTCCCCCAACCCAGTAAAACGGGTTTTGCATTATAACACCGGGGAGGGGGTACGTCAACGCCTTTAGCATAAAAATTGCTTATAGCCGTACAATCATCCCTGGAACCGGGTTTCACCAATCCCCGACGACGCTCCGTTCGCCTTCCTTCTTGCCGAACATGCGGCCCGAACAATTTCTGCCAGAGCCTTTCACAGGAAGGGCGATCTATCAATTTTTCGTTGCATCCGTGAAACGGTCTGGTATAATAGGCGCCCATGCAACTCACGATTCAGCTTGCGGAAGCCTTTCTCGATCAGCCGTCCGGGGTGTTGTCGATCCACCAGATCGCCAAGAAGCTCGGTCTTCCCTACGGCACGGCTTACAACCGGGTTCATCAGATGGGGGAGCTCGGCCTGATCGACATCGTTCCGCAGGGCAAGGCCAAGCTCTGTGCGCTGAATGCAGCCAATCCGATGACGGCCACCCTGCTGGCGACGGGATCGGCGCAGGCCACGCACCGGTTCCTCGGCGAGGACTCCCTCCCCTCCCGCATCGCGGCCAGCACGCGACTGCTGTTCGAGGAAACGCTCGGCGAACACCTCCACAGCGCAATCCTTCTGAATCTGCAGGCGTTTTCCCGGCTCAAGGCCCCCGAAGAAGGCGAGATCCCGGTTCCGGAGACGATTCCAGACGATGACGATCCGGCGTCGCCGTCTTTGGACATGTTTCTGATCCTGTCTCCCTGTGATTTTCCCGAAAGCCGCATCAAAACGGCTCTTCAGACCTATTTTCCGCCGGCGATGCAGCCGCGGGTCACGCACATGGTGGTCACGCCCGCCACGCTACTTGGGATGCTCCACGAACGGGAAAACGAAGCCGGTCAGTCGGCATTCCAGATGCTCCGCAGGGGCCTGATTCTCTCGGGGTTCGAGCGGTTCTTTTCGATCGTTCTGAAAGCATTCGCCGCCAGAAGATTCTAATCTTCCCTCCCCGTTCTGCCGATATCTGATTCCATATGAGTCGTTATCGTCCATGGCTGCTTTCCGGCCTGCTCATCGGCTGCATCACCTTCACCGTGATGGGCCAGAATCCGCCCGCCCCCCAGCGCACGTCTCCGGCCGTCCCCCAGCGGACCTCTCCCCTCGCCCGGCTTTCCGGCCTCCAGGAGGACTGGAATCCCCAGTCGCCGGGCCCCACGGGAAAACCCGCAGATTCCGGCGCCCAGGCGTTTCTCACGCAAGCCAAGGCCATGCTGGCCGATGGTCGGCCAGCCGAAGCAAAAGAAGCGCTGAAAACTGCAATCCGGCTCGAACCGATGAATATCGAAGGGTGGAATCTGTACGACCGGGCCGTCGAGGCGGAATACCTGCTCCGTGCGCGCGAGGAAAAAGTCAGCCCCGTCATCGAGCGCGATCTGAAGCCTGTTTTCGCCATCGACCGGGTCGAAAGCTACACTGAGTATAATTCCCTCTATGTCGTGGGGGAGCTGCGCAACGTCTCAGACGCCATGCGTCAGCGCATCGAGCTTTCAGCGGAACTGTTCGACGAAAACAAACAGGAACTCCGGCGGGAAAGCGGAAGGCTGCGATTGAAGGATCGCGGCCTCTTTCCCAGCGAGAGTTCCCTGTTCGAGATCGAGTTTCCGAACCCGCCTCCTGGCGTCAAATCATACCGGGTGCGGGTCACGAACTACGAGTAACCGGTCCGCTCAGTCCTCGGGGGCGCTCAGCTGTACGAGCGTATGCTTGCTGTCGAAGAACTTGACCAGATGGACCATGGCGAACACGAACCCCACGAAGCCGATCCAGCGGAGCCAGCTGTTCTCGACCATGTCGACGAGGTCCTTCTTGAACTCCTTCATTTCCTCGGGGAAGGCGAACATCAGAACACCCATGAGGGCGATGAAGGGGAGGGTGAACAACCAGAACAGTTTTTTAATGAACCACACGGCTTTTCTCCCGGATACGGTGGATTGGTACGCGTATGTTATCAGAGCGACCGGGCAAATGCAAACACCAGCTCTGTCGAAATGTGCTAGACTTTATCGATGTTTGCTCCAAACACCGCTGACGCCCCCCTTCTCGACCATCTCGCCGAACTGAGGCGCCGGATCATCATTGCCGTCGTCTCGGCGTTCGCCGGCTTTCTCGCCGCGTGGGCGGCATCGGACAGCCTGGTGCCGTTGGCGCTTCACCCCCTGAGACAGGCGGCCCCGGGGCTGCGACTGGTGACGCTCTCGGTCACCGAAGGGTTCGTCACGACCATCAAACTGTCGGCCTGGGCCGGAATCACCCTCGCTTTTCCCGTGATCGTCTGGCAGGTCTGGGCGTTCGTCGCCCCCGCCCTGACACCGGCCGAGCGACCATGGGCCGTCGTCCTGCTCATTCCGGCGCTGTTGTGTTTCGCCGCCGGGGCCTTCTTCTGCTGGGCGATCATACTTCCGCCGGCGCTGGGCTTTTTGATCGCCGCGAACGGAGCCGATTTCCTTCCGTCGATTTCATACGGCGCCTACATCGATTTCGTCGTCGTCTTCATGCTCGTGACCGGAATTCTGTTCGAACTGCCCCTTCTTCTCGCCTTTCTCGACGCGATCGGCATTCTCCCCGTCGAGCGGCTCCGGTCACACCGACGCCATTGCATCGTGATAGCTTTTATCATTGGCGCTATATTTTCACCTCCCGACGTCGTCTCACAGGTTCTCGTCTCGGTGCCGATCGTCCTTCTGACGGAAGCGGGAATCTGGCTTTCCGTCCTGCGGCGGCACATTTCCCGCCCTTCCTGAAGTCGGGAAAACTCTGACGCTCTCACGTTCCCGGCGAACGGTCCTTCCCGGTTCATGAAAACGCGTGAATTGAAGAATTGCGCTCGGACGCTGTTTATACTATCATCCCTCCCGGGGGAGGAATTCTCCCCTCAGTGAGATTCGGAAATCCCGAATGAATCCCGCGAACAGAGAACAGAAACGCTAGGATGAGCTGGTTCACGCGAAAGATCACAGATCCGCTCGAGACGTTCGAGCGCCTCCAGTCACCCGACACGAGCGTGTCACAGGGTGCCTTCGATGATTTCGTCGCGAATCTCAACCACTTCTTCGTCGAGTTTTTGTGCGAGAAGTTCGAGGAGAACAAGAACCAGCAGTTGCGGCTCCGTATCCTCGGGATCTTCGCCGCGAGACACGAAACGCTCTCGCTCGAGGATTACCAGTCCATCCTCAAGCTGATCAACTATCCCGACCAGGTCTTTCGCGAGGTGTTCAAGGAGATCCTCCAGAGCATGGACGAGCCAAGGCTCAAGCCACTCGTGAACATCCTCTGCACCACCGGCGATTCTGGCATCCGGGCCGTTATCCAGTTCGCGATCGAAAAATCCGGCATCGTCTCGAAGTTCCTGCAGAAATGGTCGGCCTATACGCCCAAGGAGAAAATCCTCTATCTCGAGGAAATGGTCAACCTGCAGAACCCGCAGCTGTACCCGATCTTCATCGATATCCTCAAGGAGGACTCGCTCGAGGCCTCCCGCGAAGACAAGAAAATCATCCAGGTCGAGTTCAGCAAGCATATCGAGAAAATCAAGGGCCACACCTTCCTCGAGCTGTGTATCAAAAATATGCAGAACATCGACCAGTCGATGCGCTACTCGGTGTTCAAGTGTCTCCAGTTCCACCAGGACGCGTTTTTCAGCAAGCTGTTCGACAACTTCGGCAAGAAGAGCGAGTCATACCGCCTGAAGATCATGCAGATCCTCGAGCAGATCGCCGATCCCAATTCCTACAAGTATCTGTTCCCGCATCTGCTGGACAAGGCGAAGTCCATCCCCCCCGTCGTCACGAGCACCATCCAGTCGATCGTCAAACACTTCGCCGACGAACTCGACGGCATGACCCCCGAAGCGATAGGCACCCCGGAGATGCTCGAAAAGATCGCGATGTATGTGAAACCCCTCGAAGAGCATCTTTCCGACACGTATGTCCAGGCAAGCATGGTCCTGTCGGAATGTCTTCTCCGAATCGGCCGCCATCACGAGGACACCATTCTCAAGAACCTTCCAAAGATTCACAAATATAATGATAGCTATCTCAACGGTTTCCTCAAGGGCCTCGACGTCGAAGACCGGAAGACCCTTCTGATAAAGGCCTGCTGTTACAAGGAACTCGATACGGGCCGGACCGCACTGGCACTTCTCGGCAATCCGACGGAAAATTTCATCATCGAAACACTAAACTCGCTCCTGCTCGAACATTTCATGGAAGTCCCCCCGCAGATCCAGAGCGAGATCATCAACCTGATGATGGACCCGCGACTCAAGCGGTTCATCGAAGAAGTCCTGTATCACAACGATGCCACCCTCCGGTCCCGCATCCTCCAGATCCTCGCCGAAAGCGGTTCTCCGAACGCGCTCACCGTGCTCGTGTCGAAGATGCGCGACCCCGACTTCACCGTTCGCAAGACGATCCTGGACCTGCTCACCCTGAAGCACTTCCAGAGCGAAGCCGGCACGGAAGTGATCATCAACTTCCTGAAGGACACCGAGCCGAAGATCGTCTTTCAGGCCATCGAGCTTCTGAAGGACCGCGATCATCCCCAGATCCTGGCCGCCCTTACCAAGCTCCTGGGCGTGAACGACACACGCATCAAGCAGGCGGCTCAGGCGGCGATCGCCTACATCACCCGTCGCAAGTTGCTGACTGGCTTCGACAAGATGCCCCCCGAGGCTAAGCTCGCCATCGGCCTCTCCCTGATCAAAATGGACCCCGGCTTCCTCGAGGACATGACCCGCGACCTCTCCTCATCCGACCAGCGAACGCGCGTGCTCGCCGCGAAAGTGCTCGAGGTGCTGTGTGAGCAGATTCCGCCCGAGCTGAAACCGAACCTGATCGTCGCGATCCAGGATCCCGACCCCATCGTCCGGTCCGTCGTCATCATGGGCCTTGGAAAAATCGGCGGTCCCTCGGTCTCCCAGATGTTGATCGGATTCCTGAAAGACCAGGACGATCGCGTCCGGGCGAACGCGGTCGAGGCCCTCGCGAACGTCGGCGAACTCACAGACGCCGAAGCGATCATTCCCTGCCTCTACGACAAAAACAATCGGGTCCGGGCGAACACCGTCATCACTCTTTGGAGACTCGGTTATTACCAGATCTACGAGCCCGTTCTCGAGATGCTCCGCCACCCCGACAAATGGATGCGCGCATCCGCGGCGTTCGCCCTCGGGGAGATCAAGGACAGCCGCTTCATGCCGGTCCTCATCCAGTGCCTGCGCGATCCCGATGCGGATGTCAGGCGGAACGTCATCCAGAGCCTCGGAAAAATTTCGGACGCGTTATCGCTGGCCCCCTATATCAAACCGCTCAGATTCGATCCGGATGAAGGCGTGCGCAGAGCCGTCTCGGATATCCTGGCAGCCGCGATCAAGGCAAAGTCAAAGGCATGATTCGATGATCTGGCCCTTTTCAGCTTCGGAACCACCGCAGGAACTCATCACCAAGCTCGCCGATCCCGACCAGAACGTCAGGAAGTCGGCTTTCGCCCGGCTCGAAGAGCACGATGCCCCCGAAACCGACTCGCTGATTCTCGCGGCGATGTCCGATGCGATAGTCGGCACGCGCGATCTCCTCATTCCCCTCGTCGAGCTGTCCGGAAAACGCGGTATCGAAGGCGCGGTGGACAAGCTCGCCACGATTCTCGACGATGACGACAACGCGGTCCGCGTCGCCGCCGTCCAGGCGCTTCTGAAAATCGCCACCCAGTCGAGTCTCGACGTCCTGATCCCCCTGCTTTCCGACGCTGACCTGACGATCCGTCGCGATGTGCGGAACGGCATCGCCAGATTCTA
>JAKJFL010000652.1:0-2331 GCA_022704935.1 Candidatus Rifleibacteriota bacterium | reverse complement strand
TCCTGCTGCCAGCCGTAGAGGCGAGCCAGGAGGGCTATTCCCAGGCAGAGGAACAGAGGGCCGATCAGCTCCCACCGGGTGCTTCCGGCAGGCCGGCTTCGGGTTCCCGGCGCAGGCTGTCCGCCGGCCGGCAAGGTGTGCACGCGTGACGCTCCCTGGTCTGAAATTGGAAAATCCGGTCAGGGGAGCAGTATAGCCGTATCCGGGCTCCGAGAAAACAAATTCCCCCCTCAGGGAGGGGGGGAGAATAATTATGAAGCTCCTAATGGAAACAGGAACAGGCGATGCCTACCCCTGCTTCCATCTTCATCATAGCGGATCGCTTTCCGGAGCATAATCGGGCAATATCCTGATTTTGCATCAGGGAAATACCCGATTCTATAGATTCGCTCGCGGCGCCGTTCAGCGATGCGTGTTGTTGCTCTGCCGGATCGCTTTCCGCGACAGCTCACGCATCGTTTTGACCCCAAGCTTCAGCTTCAGGTTCCCGCAGTGGGTTTCGACCGTTTTGTGACTCAGGGAGAGCTTGTCGGCGATCTCCCGGATGGAATACCCCTCGCCGAGCAAGCAGAAAATGTCCTGTTCCCGTTTCGAGAGGGCGACCTGCTCGCCGGGCTCGATCTTCTCGACGATCGTTTCGACGAGTTTGTCGGCGATCGATTCGCTGTAGAAGCGTTTCCCCGCCACAACGCTCTTGATTGCGTCGATCAGATGGGTCGAGGCGTCGTCCTTGGTGACGTAGCCCTTCGCCCCGGCAGCCACGGCTTTTCTGACATACAACGGGTCGTCGTACATCGAATATACGATGAGTTTGACATCGGGAACGGCGAAGCTGAGCTGTTCCAGGAGCGCCAACCCGTCGTCCCGGCCGAGGGAAAGGTCGATCAGCGCGACGTCAGGCCGTATGGCTGAGATCCGCGTCAAGGCGTCGGCGGCCGTTTCGGCCTCGCCGGACACTTCGAAGCCTCGTCTGACGAGAAGCTGACGCAGGCCCATCCTCATGACGCCGTGGTCATCGACGAGAAACACCCTGGTTCCGGAGTGTTGAGGCCCTGCAAACAATGTAAATACCTCTATGTATCCAATTTTATTATACCGGCCTGAATGGCCGCGAGGTATTCTACAGCTTCGGCGCCGAACAATCAACCGTCACGCCGCCCTCCGGTCTGTCGATGATCCGCAGGATTCCCGACATGGCCTGCGTTCGATAGGACATGATTTTCAATCCCATCCCCTTCTGATTCTCAGGTTCGTCCGCCCGGCCGCGCCCGTCGTCGGTAACGGTCAGTCTCAGGTTTCCATCATCGCCGTTCAGGGTGATCTCGATATTCCGCGCCTTCCCGTGACGGACAGCGTTGTGAACGGCCTCCTGGGCGATGCGGTACAGGCTCAGAGCCTGGTCTGGATTGTCGATGTCGACCACGTTGGAAGAGGTGAAGGCACATCTGACGTTGAAAAGCTCCGACGTCTTCTCCGCGAGGAGTCCGAGGGAACACTCGAGGCTGCGAGGGTCGGCCAGAAGGGGGTTCAGTCCCTTCGCCATCGCCCGGGCCTGTCTGACGGCATCCGCGAGGAGTTCCAGAATGCTCGTGATATCCTCGTTCGCGACGGCATCGCGGCCCTGGAGATTCTCCCGGACCACCTCACAGAGACACATCATGCCGACCAGCTCCTGGCACAGTCCCTCGTTCAGCTCTCTTCCGATCAAGGCCCGGTCGCGTTCGGGGTTGTGGAGCATGAAAAACTCCATCTGCTTTCGCCGTTCCATCTCGGTGTTCAACAGAGTGTTGATGTAGGAAAGCTTTTCGGATCTGTCCGCGATGCGCCGCTCGAGTTCGCGCTGCGTGCGCTTCATTTCTTCCTCGACGGCTCTTCTCTCAGTGATATTGCGTGTGGCGCCGCAGATTCCCAGAAGATGCCCGGCATCATCCCGGTATGCGGTGAAAACGAGTTCCCCGCGAACCAGGCCGCCGTCTTTCTTCCGGAACGTCAGCTCGCATCGCACAGGATCGGCGGCATCGTGCCCGAGCGGCTCCCGCGCCAGATACTCCCTGATGGCGGCTCTAAGCTGGTTGAAGGAGTCAGGAACCAGTGTTTCACCCGGAGTGAGGTGGTACATTTCCTCCGGAGTGTAACCCAGCATGCCGAAACAGGCGGTGCTTGTATAAATGAGGCGGAAATCGAGATTGAGAATCCAGATGATGTCCGTGGAAAGCTCGATCATCATGCGATACCGCCGTTCGCTCTCCCGGATGGCGTCCTGGATCTCCTTCAAGTCGGTCACGTCGACGGCAGATCCTATAACTGATGCTATAGTATTCGCGTCATCCC
>JAKJFL010000059.1:0-11029 GCA_022704935.1 Candidatus Rifleibacteriota bacterium | reverse complement strand
TCAGCAGGCCTTCCGGAAGTGCGGCGTCCGCGGCTGTCTCTGTTACGAGATTTCCGACCGCGACGGCGCTTCCCGGCGCGATGCGGGTCTCGAAGAAAACGCGAACTTCATTCGGGGCATCAAGCTCGACAGCGAGCCCGACATGGCCGCGATGATGGGCCTGCATGCGAGCATGACCATCGAGGACTCGACGCTCGCCCGTGCCGCCGAGCTGGCCAAGGGTCTCAAGGTCGGGTGCCACATCCATGTCTGCGAGGACAAGGCCGATCTCGAGGACGCCAGAAAGCGCGGCTTCCGCTCGGTCATCGACCGCCTGCACCGCGTCGGCCTCACCGGCCCCGACAGCATCTTCGCGCACTGCGTCCACGTCGACGAGATGGACATTCACACGCTGGCGCTTACGCGCACCAACGTGGCGCACAACCCGCGCTCGAACATGAACAACGCGGTCGGCTGCGCGAACATCGAGCTGATGATGAAGGAAAAGGTTCCGGTCATGATGGGCACGGACGGCATGTCGCCCTCGCCGCTGCCGGATTTCGCCCTGGCGAACATCCTGCACAAGCACCAGGCCGGCGACCCGCGCAAAGCATACGGGGAAGTATGGAAAATGTATTCCCAGAGCAACCCCGCCCTGGCCTCGAACATCTTCAAGACGCCGATCGGCGTGCTCGAGGAAGGCGCCGCCAGCGACATGGTGATCTGGAACTACCTGCCTCCGACCCCGATCAACGCCGGCAACACGCTGGGCCACATGTTGTTCGGGCTCACCGGCGCGACGGTCAACACGACGATCTGCCGCGGCAAAAAGATCTACGAAGACGGCAAACTCACCTTCCTGGCCGACGGCGAGGAAGCCGAGATGTGCGCGAAGTCACGCGAACTGGCCCGTTCCCTGTGGGAACGGTTCTGAATAAGAATACAAGGAAAGCGAGCACCACATGAAGATCGACAAGGGCATGATTGAAAAGATCCAGGCCGAAGTCAAGAAGCATGAACCGGCAATGATCCAGTTCATGCGGGACATCTGCGCGATTCCGAGCTATGAATCGAAGATCGGCGATGTCGTGAAGCGCATCAACGACGAGATGAAGAAGCTCGGGTTCGACGAGGTGTTCGTCGACAAGATGGGCAACTCGGTCGGACGCGTCGGCAACGGTCCCATCAAGATCGTGTTCGACAGCCACATCGACACCGTCGGCATCGCCGACCCGACCCAGTGGAAATGGGACCCCTTCAAGGGCAAGATCGAGAACGGCATTCTGTATGCTCTCGGCGCCTGCGACGAGAAGGGCTCGACCCCGGGCATGGTCTACGCGCTCAAGATCC
Organism: Candidatus Rifleibacteriota bacterium; assembly: GCA_022704935.1. GTDB lineage: Bacteria > Muiribacteriota > Ozemobacteria > Ozemobacterales > Ozemobacteraceae > MWAR01. The sequence goes on along the minus strand of JAKJFL010000059.1, from coordinate 9,700 downwards.
TGAAGGATCTCAATCTGCTCGACGGATATAGTCTGTACTATTTCGGCAACATGGAAGAGGAGTGCGACGGCATCGCCCCGAACTCTTTCGTCGAGACCGAGAAGATCAAGCCGGACTTCGTCGTCATCGGCGAGCCGACCTGCATGCGCATCTATCGCGGCCACCGCGGACGCGTCGAGCTGAAGGTGACGACCAAGGGCCGCACCTGTCACGCGTCGGCCCCCGAGCGCGGCGACAACGCGATCTACAAGATGACGCCGATCATCGACGAGATCAGCAAGATGTCTCACATGTTCAAGGACGACCCGTTCCTGGGCAAGGGCTCGATCGTGGTCTCGAAGATCGAGTGCAAGACCCCCAGCCTGAACGCCGTTCCCGACGAGTGCACGATCTACCTCGACAGGCGCCTGACCTTCGGCGAGAACGAGGAGTCGTCGATCAAGGAGCTCGAGTCGCTGCCCAGCATAAAGAACGGCAAGGTCGAAGAGCTGTTCTACGACGTGCCCAGCTACACCGGCTTCGTCTTCCCGGTCAGCAAGTATTATCCGCCGTGGGCCCTCGATCCGAAGCACCCGCTGGTCTCCGCGGGCGTCGAAGCCTACAAGGCCTGCCACGACAGCAAGGAACCGGTCGTCGACAAGTGGGTCTTCTCGACCAACGGCACCTACTGGATGGGCAAGGCGAACATCCCGTCGATCGGCTTCGGCCCCGGCAACGAGGTGCATGCGCACACCGTGAATGACCAGGTGCCGCTCGCCGAGGTCGTGAAGTGCGCCGAGTTCTACGCCATGCTCCCGCTGGCCCTCAAGAAGTGATTTTTCTATAGCCATAGATATTTTTCTATGACACCGAAAGGAAAACAGGAACCCATGACCGAACAACCGAAGACCAGCAAACTGGCCGTCGTGGCCGTCGGCGGCAACTCCCTGATCCAGGACGAGAAGCGCCAGAGCGTGCCCGACCAGTATCAGGCCGCGTGCAACACGATGGTCCACATCGCCGACATGATCGAAGCCGGCTACAACGTCATCGTCACGCACGGCAACGGACCGCAGGTCGGCTTCATCCTGCTGCGCAGCGATTTCGCGATCTCGCAGATCCATCCGGTGCCGCTCGATTCGTGCGTGGCCGACACGCAGGGCGCCATCGGATACAATTTCCAGATGGCCCTCTCGAACGAGTTCAAGAAGCGCGGCATCAAGAAGGACGTCGTGACGGTCGTCACGCAGGTCGTCGTCGACAAGAACGATCCGTCGTTCCTCAAGCCGACCAAGCCGATCGGCAAGTTCTACACCGAGGAAGTCGCGAAGAGCCGCAAGGAAAAAGAAGGCTGGGACATCATGGAAGACGCTGGCCGCGGCTGGCGGCGCGTCGTGGCCTCCCCCCTGCCCCAGGAGATCGTCGAGGAAGACTCGATCCGCGCCCTGGCGGACCGCGGCTTCGTCGTGGTGGCGGTCGGCGGCGGCGGCATCCCGGTCGTCCGCGATGAAAACGGCATGCTCAAGGGTGCCGCGGCGGTCATCGACAAGGATTACGCGTCGGGACTCCTCGCCAAGAATCTGAAGGCAGACGCGTTCATCATCTCGACCGCGGTCGAGAAGGTGTATCTGAACTTCGGCAAGCCCGATCAGAAGGCCCTCGACAAGTGCACGGCGCTCGAACTCGAGAAATACATCGCGGAAGGCCACTTCAAGCCAGGCTCGATGCTTCCAAAGTGCAAGGCTGTCCTGAGCTTCCTGCGCGCGGGCGGCAAGCATGCGATCATCACCAACCCCGAGAACCTGGCCCGCGCCGTCAAAGGCCAGGCCGGAACGCATATCTACCCGTAACCAGGTAACATCGCAGAGACACTGAGACACAGAGATTTTTCTTCATAACGCCTGACCTTTCTCTGTGTCTCAGTGCCTCCGTGGTGATCCCCGGTTCGTCCGACAATAACAGCAACAGGAGGCCATCGTGTCGAAATACGCGAAAAAATTCGAACTCAAGATGCGCAAGGACGTCCTTGCCAACACCGTGAAGCGGTGCCATGAAAAGAACATCCTGATCCCGACCTACGCCCAGATGAAGAACCCGAAGCTCATCCCCGAGAAGGTGCTGAAGAAGCTCAACGGCGTCGGGCTGTGGGACGTGAACCCGATCAACCTGTTCCGCATCAACTGGCACAACGATGTCAACACCGGCCTGTTCGGCGGCGCGAATTATTTCGAACTGCCATCGAAGATCACGGGCGTGAAGGCCCGCATCGTCGGCCTGATCGGCAAGTATTTCCCGACCGGCGCCCACAAGGTCGGCGCGGCATTCAGCTGTCTCGTTCCGCGGCTGGTGAGCGGCGAATTCGACCCGACGACCCAGAAGGCCGTCTGGCCCAGCACCGGCAATTACTGCCGCGGCGGCGCCTACGACTGCGCGCTGCTCGACACACCCGCGATCGCCATTCTTCCCGAGAACATGAGCAAGGAGCGGTTCGACTGGCTGCGCAAGATCGGCACCAGCGAGGTCATCGCGACCCCCGGCTGCGAGTCGAACGTCAAGGAGATCTACGACAAGTGCTGGGAGCTGATCAAGACCCGTGGAGACAAGGTCGTCATCTTCAACCAGTTCGCCGAATTCGGCAACTATAACTGGCACTATCACGTCACCGGCGGCGCCGTCGAAGAGGCGTTCAAGGCAATCGCCAAGCCCGGCAACAGGCTTGCCGCCTGGGTTTCCGCAACCGGTTCGGCCGGCACGATCGCGGCCGGCGACTATATCAAGACCGTGTTCCCGCACACGAAGATCATGGCCTCCGAAGCGATCCAGTGCCCCACCCTTCTCTGGAACGGGTTCGGCGACCATCGCATCGAGGGCATCGGCGACAAGCACGTGCCCTGGGTCCACAACGTCCGCAACACCGACGGCGTCGTCGCCGTCGACGACGAGAACTGCATGCGCATCCTGCGCCTGTTCAACGAACCGGATGGCCACAAGGCTCTCCGCGCCGCCGGCGTTTCCGAAGACGTGATCAAGCTGCTGCCCCTGATGGGCATCAGCAGCATCAGCAATATGCTCTCGGCCATCAAGACCGCGAAATTCTTCGAGATGGACGAAAACGACGTGCTGTTCATGCCGTTCACCGACGCGGCCGAGATGTACGGTTCACGCCTGGCCGAACTGCAGCAGTCGCACGGTGCCTACAGCGCAACCCAGGCGGTCATCGACTGGGAGCGATACCTGCTCGGCGAAAGCATCCAGCACGTGCAGGAACTCGGCTACCACGACCGCAAGAAGCTGCACAACCTCAAGTATTACACCTGGGTCGAGCAGCAGGGAAAGACCTTCGAAGAGATCAACCAGCTGTGGGATCCCGAGTTCTGGGTCGAAGCCGCCGCCCAGGCCCCGAAGTGGGACAAGCTGATCGAGGAATTCAACGCCCAAACCAAGGTTCTCGACACACTCTGATCGCATCTGTTACCATGAAAGCCCCGGAAATTCCGGGGCTTTCTTGGTAACAGATGAAGTTTGAAGTTTGAAACAGACGAAGCATGGACAACAGGGGATGCAGATTGCCGTATACGCTGGCGTTCAGATTGCCGGCGGAAAGCAGGCGGCTGATCGCGACGTGGCACCGCCGCCTGAGCGGAATGTGCTCGAAGTTCGATCCGGTCGACCTGGCGCACCTGACGATCAAGTATCTTGCCTATCCCAACGAAGGCATGACGGAACAGGATGTGCGCAATCTGCTGCCGCGCATCGCCGAAATCGCCAGGCCGTTCCTTCCCATGAAGGTGTTCGTGCGTGGTCTGGACCTGTTTTCCTATACCGCGGAAAAATCGCCGCTCGTCTATCTCAAGGTGCTTCCGAGCAGGGAGCTGCAAGAGTTTCACGAGGCGGTCAGACTGGGGCTCGGAAAAGCGATCGACCCGTTTCCCCACGCCGACGCCGAGAATTTCAAGCCGCATATCACCCTCTCGAAACAGCTCGGGAACGGTGATCTCGACCAGCTGAAACAGTTCATTCACCGGTCGCACAAAACCGCGAAACGCATGTTCAAACTGACCGACCTGGTCGTTTTCACCCCGAACGACGTCTACCAGGTTCTTCCGAACCTTTCCCTGCCGAAATTCGACCGCCGCAATTATTGACCGATCTCTTTTTCGATCGGGCATGTCGCAAGCCGGCAGTCACTACCGTCTCATCGCTGGAAGATTCAGTCCCTGGAGCCGTTTCAGGGCTTCGGGATGCCCCTGCTCCGCGGCCTTTCGATACCAGTCGGCGGCGATGAAGATATTCTGCGGGAAGCCGTCGCCCCGTTCATACATCATTCCGAGATTCATTTGGGCATCGGCAAATCCCTGATCCGCCGCGGTCCGGAACAGTTCGGCGGCTTTTCTGAAATCTCTTCTGACGCCGGTTCCGTTCGCATACATGACGCCAAGCCTGTAACAGGCTGACACAACCCCTTTATTCGCGGCCTGCTGATACAGCTCGATGGCCTTGGCGTAATTTTGCGGAATTCCGTCGCCCAGTTCGTACATCATGCCGAGGTTCACCTGGCCCATGGGGTTCCCCTCGGCAGCGGCACCCCGAAAAAGGTCGAACGCCTTCGCGGTGTTTTTGGGCACGCCCCTTCCGTCTGCATAGCAGACACCCAGCTTGATCCGGCCACCCACATTGCCCTGCGCCGCGGATTGCTGATACAGGGTGTAAGCCTTGAACCAATCCTGCGGCACGCCGTCGCCGCGTTCATACATTTGTCCGAGATTCACCTGGCCGTCCGCGTCTCCCTGGTTCGCGGCCTGCTGAAACAGCTGAGCGGCCTTCGCAAGGTCTTTATTCACCCCGGTCCCATTCGCATACAAGACGCCCAGTTTCGCCAGGGCATGAACCGCTCCCTTGTCCGCCGCCTGCCGGAAGAGGTCGAACGCCCGTTGGAAATCCCGAGGCACGCCGCTTCCCGTTTCATACATCGCGCCGAGATTTTCCAGAGCGCCGGCATCTCCCTTGGCGGCTGCCCGTTCGAACAGCTCCTTTGCTTTCGCGGGGTCCCTCGGGACTCCGATGCCGTCGCCATACAGCACTCCCAATTTTCCCCACGCCGCCGGCAGCTCCCGATCGGCGGCTTTCCGATACCATTCAATAGCTTTCGCAATATTTCGAGGCACCCCATCGCCGCGCTCATACATCAACCCGATATTCATCTGGGCATACGGATGGCCACCAAGCGCGGCACGGCGATACAGTTCCGCGGCGACAGTGAAGTTCTGCTTCACGCCGTCTCCGTAAAAATACATGCCCCCCAAGCCGACCTGGGCATCTCCGTCGCCCTGCTGAGACGCTTTTTCATACCATTCGACGGCCTTGAGGAAGTCCTGGGCAACCCCGACTCCGTTTCGATAGCAGTCTCCCAGCCGGGATTGGGCAATGGCCTGGCCCTGGTCTGCCGCTTTCCGATACCATTCAAACGCCTTTGCGGGATTTCGCTCCACGCCCTTGCCCTTCTCATATTGTTCTCCGAGTCGTTCCTGAGCAACGGCATCCCCCCGCTCGGCTGCCTGCTGCAGGGCGCTCATGGGGCCGGCCGGTTCCTGCATTGCAGTTTTTTCAGTCGCAGGCACTGTCGGAACAGGTTCTTCGGGCAAGCGACGGGAAGGGGCGCTTCCGGTGACGAAGCAGAACGAATCGACCAGGCTCGTATGCTCCCATGGCTTCTGCATATTCCCCGTATCGCGCAGGACGCCCCTGCGAACGTTCCGGAACATGGATTCGATTTCCTGCCCTGGCACCAGCAGCTGTTTCACCAGGTTCGCCAGATACGGGGAGTTTCCGCCCTGGCTGCCGTCCTGGGCAACGTCGCCCGGCGAGGTCGAGTAGGCTATGATCATCTGGTCGCCGGCCTCCATTTTCGCCAGTCCGCCGCTGATCGAGCGCGAGCTTCTGACGATGGGGTTGTTGCGGCACGCATCGAGAATGATGATGTTCACCCGAGCCCGGGCCGCCTGCATCGCATCGATGACCCGGCGCGCCTCGAAACACTCGTATGAAATCTGGGACTCGGTCGATGCATCGGCATCGACGGGAACCAGGTAATTCTCGCCCCGGATCTGCAATCCATGCCCTGAAAAGTAGAACAGGCCGGCGTCTTTGCCGGCGAGGTTTTCTTCGAACGCCTTCAGGGCCTCGATCATCCCTTTTCGCGACTGGTTTTCGAGAAGCTGCACCTCAAAGCCGCATGATTTCAGGGTCTCAGCCAGCAGGCGCACATCGTTAAGCGGATTCGCCAGCGGAGCGAAGCGATACTCCGCATTGCCGATCAGCAAGGCAACACGCTGCGTCCGCCCCATTCGGTCGCGATCCGTCTGCGAAGAGACAGATGGCGTAACCCACCGGCGCGAGGGCTTCGTACCAGCCTCGGGCGGTTTTGCCAACGCCCCGTCGGCGGAGAAAATGATACAGAAAGCGAGAAGAAGAAGAACTTTCATCGGTACGGGATGATTCATCGTCATCTGGCCTCGAGAGCGATTTCGACGCGGCGATTTTTCTGATGATCGGCCTCAGATCGTGCATCAGGAACGACGGGCCGCTCGAAGCCGAACCCGTTCGTTCGGAAACGGTCCGCGGAAAACCCGGTGGCTTTCATCAGACGCCGCTTCACCGCTTCGGCCCTTCGCCTCGACAGCCTAAGGTTGTATTCCGGGTCGCCCCTGGAATCGCAGTGGCCGTTGATAACGATCGTTCCGAGCGCAAGAGCCTTCACGGCCTCTTCGAGAGCGGCCATCTGCGGTTCCGCTTCCGGTGTGATCCCGTCGCTGTCGTATTCGAAGGGAATCGGCAGGTCGACGCCGTCCGATCTCGGCACGACACCCGTGCCGCGTTTCAGCTGGAGACCGGCGGATATCTGATCCCGGTCCTTGAACAGGAACTCGCCGTCAGGGGTGAAATATTGGGGCATATTCGCTTTCAGCGTCGCTATCCGGCTCTTCGTCTCGGGGTCATCGGGGTTGTGAGTGAGACCTTTCCGGTAGTATTTCCAGGCGGTTCCGTACCGTTTCCCGTCATATGCGACATCGCCGAGGCCGAACAACGCCTGCGCGGTTCCTGGCGCATCGCCCGCCGCTTCCGCGATCGCGAGAGCGGCCTGGAACATGCGGACGGCTTCGTCGGCTTTTCCCTTTTTCTGAAATGCCGTCGCCAGGTTGATCGCAGCAACGGCATAGGTCGTATCAGCCTCCCAGGCTTGCGTGAAGCACGCTATTTTCGCATCGATATCAGCTGCGTGCAGACCTCGCTCGACGAACGAGACCGCCGTTTTGCGATCGGCGTTCGCGGGAGATGATAAGATACTTATCATTATACAAATGGCCAGTGGTCGCACGAAACGACAAGACATGATTCCTCCCCGGTCATCCGATCAGCGCCCGGTTCACATCCTCTGCGGACATCGGTACACTCGAGGCCGACGACGGTGTGGGGCGAAGAATGGGTGAACTTCCCTCTCGAATAAGTGTCTCTGTAGTACGATCAGGGTAACAAACACAGAAATTCGTGACAAGAGCGACACGGTTCGGGTTCTGGTAGACTCTTCGTGAGAAAAGAGATTTCGGGAGAGTGATACGATGGGACGTTTCCGCTGCCTTCCTGTGCTTGCAAGGGTCTGCATCTTCTTCGCCCTTTTTCTGAATCTTTCGGGTATCGCCCAGGGCGCCCGCCTCAAGGCTCTTCTCGTCGGCATCAACGCGTATCCGTCACCCAAAGACCGTCTTGCAGGCTGCGTTAACGACTGCCTGTTCCTGAAAAAAATCCTCATCGGCAGGTATGGGTTCCGGGATACGGACATCGTCACCCTGCTCGATTCGGAGGCAACGGGGAGAAAGATCCTGGAAACGTTCGCGATGCACCTGGCGAAGGGCACGAACCCCGGAGATACGGCCGTGCTGTATTTCTGCGGGCATGGCTTCCGGGTCGCCGACCGTGACGGCGACGAGCCCGACGGGCAAGACGAGAGCATCGCCCCCTGGGATTACGAGCGAAACGGTCTTCTGACGGACGATCTGCTCGACCGGTATTTCGCCACGCTCCAGGGGCGCACCTTCTTCTGCGTCATAGACTCCTGTTTTTCCGGTTCTGCGAACCGCAGCCTGAGCTTCTCTGACCAAACGGTCGGACTGACCAGGGTGCTGAAAGACCCGGTATTGCCGTCTTCTGCAACGGAGAAGGAGCTGCAGCCCCAGGCCTTCGGGCTGCAGCCGCCGGCGATGAAAGGCCCCTGGCCGGGACACGTCTTTTTCGGTGCGTCACGCGATTTCGAGCCATGCTCCGAATGCCTCGACGTCGAAGAAGACCCGGCAGGGGTCCCTTCCGGGCTTTTCTCCGCCATGCTGCGTTCCGGTCTGAGAGGTCCCGCCGACACCGACAAAAACGGTATCATTGTATATCGTGAACTTTATTATTATATCAGAAGTCGTCTGAATGCGGCCGGATTCAAACAGATTCCGCAGTGTTCTCCCGCTCCGGAGGACGGCACGTCGGCTGTTCTGGACACCCCCATCCCGGGTTCGAAACGCGCCATCGAAGAAAAGCCGCCCGCCGTGCGGGGAACGACGGCATCATACGCACGATTCTGCAAGCCTTACGAACGGAAGAAGCTGAATCTTTCCCTCGCCGGGCAGCCGTCTGCCCTGCTCGCGGACGAACTCTCACGTCTCGATTTTCTAAACTTCGTGGATGGGGATTCGAGGCGCGATCTGATCGGTCTTGTCGATCGTTCCAGGCGCGGAAAGCGTGTGATCTTCGCCGATTCCGCCGGTCTGGAAGTAGTGAAGGCGGATGCCCGAACCGTCGAGCAGCTCGCGCACGAGCTTGAAAAGCCTCTCAGGGCAGCTCTGCTTCAGAAAAGCCTGTTCGACCTGACAGTCCCGGAAACCCCTTTCCAGGTCAATCTTCGCACCAAAGGCGGCAAAACGTCGTTCAGGCATCGGGAAAACATCGTCTACTCCTTCGCCGTTTCGCATGACTGCTACCTTTTTATCGTCGGCATCTCCCCGGACGGATCGGTCAACATGTTGTTCCCCAACCCCTATTCGGGAGGGAACCACGTCACGGCCGGCACCTACGAACTGCCGGGGCCGTCGGATTCCTTCGACTTTCAGGCCCAGCCGCCTTTCGGGCGCGACGTGATCAAGGCGATCGCCGTCCGCACAGAGGCTGACGCACGCAAAATCGGGCTTCCCATCAAGCCGGGAGCGTTCGTTTCTGAAAGTGTGCAACCGCGGGAACTCGTCGCCAGTCTTTCCGGCGAGGTCGTCGAGATCGGCAGCGGCAACACCGACAACCAGCCCGGCGGCATCGCCGTCGCCGACCTCAGTTATCTCACCATGCCCTGATGCACTGTGGCGCTTCAGAACCATCGATCATCTTCGAAGGTTCAGGCCGTTGCGAGCAGAGTGTCGAGTTTCCGTATCCGCTCAGAGAGATTGAATGTGTCGCCACCGGGGATCTGAGACTCGAGAATCAGGAACGTGACGCTCCCGCCTTGGTCCGGCTTCCCGTGCACGGCGATTCTGACGGGCAACTCCAGGAGAGTCGCTTCTTCGGGTTGCTGAAGGTCGGGAATTCCGACGATCTCGAAGCAGGTGTTCTTCAGGGCAGCCTGTTTCTCGCGGGGGACACTCTCAAGCTCGATCCCGAGATGCTTCATGATCTTCAACAGGTGCTGTTTGTC
>JAKJFL010000651.1:0-2336 GCA_022704935.1 Candidatus Rifleibacteriota bacterium | reverse complement strand
GATGTCGGATGCCGAGGCTGCCGAACGCATACGGGCGTGCAGGCGGAACCTCGGTTCCGAACTGCTCATTCTCGGGCATCATTACCAGAGCGACGGTGTGGTCGAGCTTTCCGACCATCGTGGAGACTCGCTCGAACTAGCTCGCGCAGCGGCTGCAACGCCGGCCCGGCTGATTCTGTTTGCCGGCGTTCATTTCATGGCCGAGACCGCCGACATCCTGACGGCACCGTCGCAGGCGGTCATCCTGCCCGATGCGGATGCCGGTTGTCCGATGGCCGACCTGGCCTCCATCGGCGAGGTGGAGGATGCCTGGAAGCAGCTGTCGGACGTGATGGACGTGGAAAACGAGGTGATCCCGGTCACCTATGTGAACTCCAGCGCCGAGATAAAAGCGTTCTGCGGGCGTCACGGAGGCACGGTCTGTACCTCCTCGAACGCCGCGCGCATCGTCGAATGGGCGTTGAGACGTCGTCCGAGGCTCTTTTTCCTGCCTGATCGGAACCTGGGCGGCAATGTCGCACGATCGGCCGGGATGAAAGACGATGAAATCCTTCTCTGGAAGCCCTATCGGCCCCTGGGCGACAACACGGAGGGCAGCCTGAAAAAGGCGAAAGTCCTGCTTTGGAACGGCCACTGCCACGTCCATACCCGCTTCACGGCTAACCAGGTCGCCGATGCCCGGCGCGAGCTTCCCGGGGCGCGTGTGCTGGTGCATCTCGAGTGTGAGCGCGACGTCGTTGACGCTTCAGATGGCGCCGGGTCGACCTCGTGGATCATCAGACAGGTCGAAGCGGCCGCGCCTGGCGATACATTCGTGATCGGAACCGAGATCAGCCTCGTGGAGCGTCTTGCCAAGCAGTACCCGCACCTCGCGGTGAAGCCGCTGGTTCATTCACGGTGTCCGAACATGTTCAGAAACAGCCTTCAGGACATGGCGTGGGTGTTGAGCCGCCCGGGCGAGCTCAATGTCGTGCGGGTCGCCGATACGGTCCGGGGATTCGCCCGCGAGGCGCTGGACCGCATGATGAGCGTATAGGAACGGGTGCCGGAAAAGGAGTCGGAACATGGGACTGATGGAAAAGAGCTGCGTTCCCTGTCAGGGCGGGGCTGAGCCGATGACGCGCGAGGCCGCGCAGGCATTTCTCGCACAGACGCCGGGGTGGCAGCTGTCGGAGGACGGCCTTTCCATTCACCGGCGATTTCCCTTCAAAAACTTCATCAAGGCCATGTCGTTCGCCGTCAAAACGGGCGAGCTGGCCGAAAGAGACGGCCACCATCCCGTCATCACCATCGGTTGGGGATTCTGCATCGTCGTCTTCAAGACGGCGAAAATCAAAGGGCTGCACGAGAACGATTTCATCATGGCCGCGAAAGTGAACGCGCATTTCGACCATGCCGAATAACGCCTGAACGCAACAAACCGCGGAGTCGATGACCCCGCGGTTTGTTGTGTTCAGGCGTTGAAAACTCGGATTACTTGTTCGCGTCGGGAGTGCAGATGGAGCCGGTGCACTCGATCTTCTCGTTCTCGATCTTCTTGCAGCCGTGCTTCTTTCCGTGTTTCTTCCAGTGCTTCCTGCCGTGTTTCCTGCAGGATTTCTTGCACTTCTCGCACTTCTTCAGTTCGGCCTTGGGGCATTTCTTGCAGAAACCGCATTCATCCATCTTGGCGCAGGATGTGCCGGCCTTGCAGCAGCACTTGTCGCAGCAAGGCTTGTCGGCCGAGCTGACACAGTCCTTGCAGCAGGGGCAGGCGCACGGACAGACGGACTTCGTCTCGTCACCGGCCGTCTGACAGGGCTTGTCGGCGGAGGGGCAGGTTGCGCAGGGGGGAGCCTTATCGCCTTCGGCAACGGGGGCGGGTTTTTCCTGAGCGGCAGCGGGAGTGGCGCCAGACCATCGTTTTGCCTCGTATTCCTGCTTGAGAGCTTCGAGCTGCGCGCGGTCTTCGGCCGTGGGCATCGGCTTGGAAATGAGCGACCAGATCTGGGTGCGGAGCCCACGCAGTTCTTCCATGCGGCCCTTCAGATCATCGGCGGCCGTGGCGGCGGCGCAGAAGCCGAGAACCATGACGACCACCAGGGCCAGCGACAAAAACTTCTTCATACTCCCTCCTGAGAAACATGCGAAATTATTTCGGAATCGGCTGGAAAGACCGTCCATACCTATCCGTTTATCAGAAACGGTTTTGGTTGGCAAGTGAAGAAGGAAAATTTATATATAATAAATAATATATTATCCGACTCTATCGGAAGTCACAGCGATAATGCGCCGTGATGGGCCATTCGACGAGAACATCCTCGAGTCGCGTGCCGCCGCCAACGTTGTGAACGCAG
>JAKJFL010000650.1:0-2337 GCA_022704935.1 Candidatus Rifleibacteriota bacterium | reverse complement strand
CGAGGCGATGGCGCAGTCTCTCGCGGAGCTCGGTCGGGAGCTCCTCGACAAACTCCCGATGATGCTCCTCAACGCCGGACTCACGGCGATCTCGACGGGCAACGTCTACGCCGGCCTCGGTCTCATCGGAGCGTCCGGCCTCGTGGCCCTCGGGTCGGGCATCGCCGAAGGGTCGATCGCGGAAAACGCGAACGGGAACGTGTACACCTCGCGGAGCCTGTCGTCGTATCAGCCGGGGATCTACAACAGCCCGCAGTTTTTCGGCGGGGAAGGGCTCCACGCCTACGCGCGCGGCGCGGTGTTCGCCGAACGTGGTCCGGAACTCCTCGCCCCGGTTGCCCGGATGCCGAACGGACGAATGGGTATCGAAACCACCGGCCTGTCGAACGTCTCCGTGGTGGTGAACAACAACGCGCCGAACACCGAAGCGACGGCAACGGAGACGACCGGGCCGAACGGCGAACGGCAGATCGTCGTCGCGGTCGAAGCGGTCGTCGGCGACATGGTAAGGCGCGGGAAGCTCGACGGCCTCCTCGCGCGCGGCGGCGTGCGGCCCGTTGGGGCGAGGACGTAAGGAAATGGCAACGATAGACTGGCCTTCGACGTTAGACCTTGCGCTCGTTTCAGGCGCGCCGATTCGGGAGAAGGGGCTCGTCGGGTGGTGGTCGATGAACCGCACGGCGCTCGACGGCTCCGTCCTCCGCGACGATTCCGGCAGCGGCAACGACGGCACGATAGTCGGCGCGACGCCGGTCGATGGGGTGTCAGGGAAGGCGCTGTCGTTTGACGGTGCTGACGACTATGTATCAATCCCGTATCGCCCTCCGGATGCCGGGGTGCAAGCCATATCGCTATGGGTCAAGGACTTCTCCGCTGGCCTAGGCTCGTGGATTTTTACCCACGCCGGTGGAACAGCAAATAACCGCTTTTACATTGCCGGAACAACCGGCGGATTATCTTTCACACTTGGAGCCGCAAGCGTTGGAACCATTAGCCCGGCAGGGTTCTCGTGGTCTACGTGGCACCACGTAGTAGTAGTGCGCGATGCGACAAATCAGAAATATGAAATATACCTTGACGGGACATTACGTATATCAGGATCGTACACGCAAGGAACGGGAGATGTCGTAGCGGTTTCAGGCCTCGCCACGCTATCTGGAATCCAAAACTCTGTATGTAAAATTGACGATCTCCGCATCTACAACCGCGCCCTGACCGCCGATGAAGTCGCCGCTCTCTACGCCCGCGTCACGAGCTACCAAGCCCTCCCCGAGTTCCCCATGCCCGACGGCTTTTCCGAAACCGTGCAGGACGGCGCGCTCCGTTCCCGCTCCGATTCCGGCCTCGAGAAAATCCGCCGCCGCTTCACCGCGACGCCGACCCTCTACTCGACGCGCTACCAGCTCACCGCCGAACAGAAGCAGCTCCTCGATTACTTCTACCGCACAACGACGCGCGGCGGGACGCTCCGCTTCAACTGGCCGCACCCGCACGGCTATTCCGTCGAGGCGCGGTTCCGCGCGCCCCCGGTTTATACGGCGACCGATGTCGAAGTCATCGCCGACGTTCGTCTCGAGGTGGCCGCATGAGAACGATCTCCACGACCGCGCGCGCGTCGCTCTTCGCGCAGGAAGGCGGCTTTGCGCTCCCGGTGCTCCTCGAAATCACGCACGGAGTGACGGGCTACGAAAATCCGCTTCGCATCGTGAACAACCCGACGGACCTCGTGTACGACGGCGACACCTACCACGGCTTCGCCTTCCGGTTCGACCCGCCGGACGTCGGGAATGAGGGCGCGATCTCGAACGCGCGGCTCGCCGTGTGCGCGGTCGATCAGCAGCTCGCCGCGATCATCCGTTCGACCGAAACACCGCCAACCGTTCAGGCGGTCGCTGCGTTCTATTCCGACGAGACCGGGACGCTCGTTTTCGAGCCGGTGGCGTCGTGGGCCTTCACGGTCGGCCGCATCCAGGGCGCGCTCGACACCATCACCGCGGAGCTCGTCTACGAGGACCGTCTCGACAACGATACGCCCGCCGACGAGTTCAGGCCCAATATGTTCCCGGGGTTATTCTGATGGTCGCGTGGGCAGGCGAGTACGTCGGAATCCCATACCGCTTCGGCGGCGATTCCCGCGAAGGCGCGGACTGCTGGGGGCTCGCGCGGATGATCTTGCGCGAGCGCTTCGGGCACGACGTACCGGAATTCCCGCATGACGACGGATCGCCGCACCGCCTCGCGGCCGTCGTCGAGTCGGCCATGCCGACCATCGGGGCCCAGCGCGTCGAGCACCCGGAGCCGGGCGACCTCGCGCTCCTGAAGCTCCACGGCGATCCC
>JAKJFL010000649.1:0-2344 GCA_022704935.1 Candidatus Rifleibacteriota bacterium | reverse complement strand
AACTCATTCTGCGCTCCCCCCTTCTCGTCGGCTTTTCGACCTACATCTGGAGCGTCCACCATGTCCTGGCCGTCAGCGGGGCCCTCAAAGCTGCCTGCCCCGACACGTTCATCCTGCTCGGCGGGCCAGAAGTCACCCACCAAGCCGACCTCCTGATGCGCCGCCACCCCTGGATCGACGCGATCATCCGGGGCGAAGGCGAGGCGACGTTCGAAGAGCTCATGCTCAGGCTCGAGACAGGAAGCGGCATAGCTGGCGTCGCCGGCCTTTCCCATCGGAAAAACGACGAGATCATCCACGAGCCCGACCGCGAGTTCATTTCCGACCTCGACATCATCCCGTCCCCCTTCCAGCTTGGTTTATACGGCCGGGGAAACGGGTTCACCTACTACGAGGCCTCGCGCGGCTGTCCATATCGCTGCACCTACTGTCTCAGCTCTGTGAACGGGCCGTGGCGTTCGTTTTCCCTCGACCGGGTCCGTGCCGATCTCGACTGGTTCATCAACTCCGACTACAAACAGGTGCGCTTCGCCGATCGCACCTTCAACCAGGACCCCAGCCGGGCGGCGGCGATCATCAGGCACATTCTCGACCACCACAAAGGCAACGTCCAGTTTCACCTCGAACTCAAGGCGGACATCCTCGACGACGAGCTGCTCGCCCTCCTCGGCCAGGCGCCTGCCGACCTGTTCCATCTCGAAATCGGCGTCCAGACGACTGACCCCCAGACGCTCAAGGCGGTTTCCCGAGCACCCGATGTCGTCCGCCTAGCCGAGAACATCAAACGTCTGCGCGCCCGCACCAAATGCCACATCCACCTCGACCTGCTGGCCGGTCTGCCTGGTGAAACCTACACGTTGTTCCTCGCTTCGCTTGACGAGGCGATCTCCTGGAAACCCGATACCGTCCAGGTCGGATGGGTGAAGATCCTTCGCGGAACGGCACTCGAGCGGAACGTCGAGGCCGGCGAACTGGTCTGCGCGCCCCTTCCCCCGTATGCCGTCGTCCGCACGAACTGGCTTTCGGCCGAGGAGATGGTGAAGGTCCAGGATATAGGCAAGATCGTCGAGGGAATCGGCAACCCCGGTCGCTTCGGCCTGACACTCGACACGCTCATGCGGATGCGCTTCAAAAACGTGCCATCCGCCATGTATGAGTCGCTCGCGACGTTCTGGCGCACGAACCGGAAGCCGTTCTACCAGTTCGGCCCAGAAGCAGTCAGAGACGGTCTCGCGCTCTTCATCGCGAGCCTCGAACTTTCCATGTCCGAGCAGGCGATCATCACGGACATTCTCTCCCACGAGTATCGCCTGACTCAGAAAGTGCCGTCGGGGAAATCGCTCCCGGCGCCGGCCTTCCCCACCGGCGAAACCGGCGCGAAGCTCAGGCTCGTTCCGGGTCTGAGAGTCTTCTGGTATTCGACCGATCCTCTCGCGGAACATTCGTTCCCTGTTCCCTCAGCTCTTCCCGAGCACCCCTGGCCCGTCGTCTACGCCCATGAGACCGACCTGTCGAAAACGCCCCGGACCGTCGTTCCTGCCCTCTCGCTCATGGACCGGTTCCTTCTCGCCGGAACGGCCGAAGGCGCGGGCCTCGACTCGATCGCCTCCGCCTGGAAGAGCCTCGGATACGCAGAACAGCCGCTGTCCGTCTGGCAAGCTCAGGAAACGTCCCTGCTCGTCGCGGGCCTCCTGTTCGACCCGAAACTCCGGCGGAAACCCCGGAGGGACCCCGCCGTTTCCGCCATCGATTCCTGAGGGAGTTATATATGCCTACATATACTTATCGCGCGAAGAACCCCGAAAAATCCTGTGATACCTGCCGAGAGTGCTACGAGATCATCCAGCGCATGAGCGAGAACGCGCTGACGGTCTGCCCCGACTGCGGCAGCGAGATCGTCAGGTTCATGCACGCCACTCCGACCGTGCGTGACGACTCGACGAAGAACATCCTCTCCGACGACAACCTGAAGAAGCACGGCTTCAAGAAGCTCGTCAACCGCGGCGGGGGCAAATACGACGAGGTGGTCTGACGTGTCATGACCGACGTCCCCTATCTCGGCAACCGGCTCGCGCTCGAAGTCCGGCGCACGCCGTTTGCCGAAGGCCGCCTGATCGAGCATGAAGGCGTCATCCGGGCGGGCGTCCCGGCTTCAGTGCCCGACGAACGCCTGACGGCCGAGGTCCGCCGCATGGTCGAAAACTGGCTCCGTGCACAGGCCCGCAGGGTGCTTGGCGAGCGCGTTCGCGACCTCTGCCATCGACACGGGCTCAGCATCGGCACCGTCACGATCAAGGATACCCGAAGCCGCTGGGGAAGCTGTTCGATCCGCCGCAATCTCAAT
>JAKJFL010000648.1:0-2345 GCA_022704935.1 Candidatus Rifleibacteriota bacterium | reverse complement strand
GACGGTGCGCGGCCAGCTCGAGTTCAGAGTTCTCCATGGCGAAACTTCGTTGAACCGGGAATCCCTGTCGTCCTTCTGAAATTCATCCACACCTCAGAGACAGATCGCGATTCCTTCATGGCATAAGCCATTTCCTCGTCCCGTTCGCGTCGGGCCCGTAAAACACGAGAGGCTCTCGTCCTTCGACACGCTCGGGGCGAACGGAATGGAAGAAAATCTTCTGGAATAATGAAGGGAACGCCCCCGAACAAAAGTTCGGGGGCGTTTTTGCGATCCGAAAGGTCAGGCGATCGGTTTGTCGGCCGGAGGCACCGGCGAAGGTGCCTGATCATCATCTGCTGATTCCGCGTCAGCATCTTTCCTTGCCTCACCCGGCTGGACAACGGCAACGGTCCCGACAGCCGGGGGCGCCTCTTCCCGGATCTCGAGGACAAAATTGGTCAGCATGCGTTTGAGTTCTTCGGAAACCATCGCCAGATGTTTGGTGATGCGAGCCATCTCGAAGATGTTGTCTTTTTGGAGCTTGATCGAGTCGAGCACCTGGTCGATCTCGCTCGTCGTGGTCTTCGTCGTGAGAGAGAGGTTTTCGATGGCGGAGCTGACGGACTCGATATTCTTGCTCTGCTCGGCGCTGGATTTGCTGATGTCCTGAACCTGTACGTTGACGGATTCAGAGGCCATGCCGATCTCGACAAGGAGACCACCGGCCCGATTGATGATCCCAACGCCTTCCTGGACTTTCTCTCTGCCCTGTGTCATCTCGTCGACGGCCTTGTTCGTTTTGTGCTGGATCTCTCCGATGAGGGCGCCGATTTCCTCGGCGGCCTTGGCGCTCTGTTCGGCGAGTTTCTTCACGTTCTCGGCCACGACTACGAAGCCCTTTCCCTGTTCGCCGGCCCTGGCGGCTTCGATGGCGGCGTTCAGCGCTAGCAGATTCGTCTGGCGAGAAATCGCGGTGATCGTCAGAACGATTTTTCCGATGCGCCGGGACTGGGATTTCAGTTCCTCGAGAACGCGCGACGAATCTCCGACGGCACGCTCGATCCCCTTGATCGTCGCCGAGGCTTCGCGCACCGCTTCCATGCCCTGGGTCGCCTTGGTCCGGTTCTGAACCGACTCCTCGTAAGCGCGGTTCGAGCGTTTTGCAACGAGCTGGGCGTTCGCCGAGATTTCCTGAATGGCCGCGGCGGTCTTTTCGAGCGTCAGCGCCGATTCGCGCGTCGCTTTCGTGATCCGCTGGGTGTTTCCAAGAATTTTCTGAACCGATTCGTTGACCTGCGATGTCGCGTCGGAAATCTGGTTCGACATGCCGAACAGCCGGTTGATGACGTCCTGGATCTGGAGGAGAAGCCGCTGGATATACCCGATGAACTTGTTGAACCGGTCGGAAACCTCCGACATTTCATCCCGTCCATGCACCGCGATGCGCTTCGTCAGATCGCCACGGCCGCGGGAAATCTCCTCGAGGCCCATCGACACCCCGTTGATGGAGAAAACGACACCGCGGATGACCATCATCGTGATGGCCGTCATCACGAACAGGCCGAAAAAGATCAGGAACATCGAAAACTTCTGGGCCTCGTCGAGCGCCCCGAGCATTCCCTTCGAGTCGACGATGCCGAGCATGACCCAGTTCGTGTTCCGGATCGGCGAGGCCGCGACGAACAGGTGATCGCGCTTGCCCGTCATGAACTTCGCAATCGCCGCGCTTCCCTGGAGAATGCGGTCGGCGGCGTCCTGGATGTCGATTTCGTCGGTGTTGATGCAGATGTTCTGTTTCGGGTCCAGGACCACGTTCATATCAGAGTGGGCGATATAGAATCCATAGTGTATTTTATCGGAAGTCACGAGCGAAGCTTTGCCGTTCAACGAATCGAGCGCCGTTGGAACACCGTTCAGAAGGTTTTCGAGATCGATGCCAATGAGGGCGGCCCCGATGATGCGCCCTTCGGAAACGACCGGCAGGCCACAGTACATGATCCGCTGTCTGGGCTCATCGACCGTCATGGATTCGCCAGAGTTCGTCCCGCCCGCCAACTGCTGTCCAGTCTGTCGAAGACCGGCCTTTCCGCCCAGCGTGAAGGTCGATTCATGGACAAGTACAATCGGAGATTTATAATAAGTGTCTTCGGACATGGACGCGATGCTCATATCGGGAACGAACGGCTCGTACGGCGCCGCCTCAACGGGAAGCACCGTCCCACCGCGGCCGATGCGGTAACGGGTCTTCCCGTCGATGGAAAGGACCGCAATTTCAGCAATCTCGCCTGTCCCACGACCGCCGATGTTCGACATCTGGGCCATCGGCGAGTGCAACGCCTTGCGCCACTGTTCGATCACATCGA
>JAKJFL010000058.1:0-11091 GCA_022704935.1 Candidatus Rifleibacteriota bacterium | reverse complement strand
ATTCTGCCGATGGGCCTTTCCGCCGTCAGTGCGCTGGCGCCCAAGCGGTTCGCCTCGTTCCTGATGGGGGCCTGGTTCCTGTGCGCTTCGTTGGGCGGATATTTTTCGGGCTTCCTCTCGAGCCTCGCCTCGATCGACAAGGCGAAGATAGAGAACGTCGGGTACGCGGCAGGCGTCTACTCGGACCTCTACGTGAAATGTGCCATCGGCCTGGCGGTCATCACGGTTCTGATGCTCCTGGTGACCCCACTGGTGAAACGGCTGATGGCGGGCCGCTGACCGACAGCTTCTTCTTATTCCAGGTCGTGGCTCACGCCTTCCCGGTCGGAAGACTTCTGTTCAGGATGTCAGCCAGGTCTTTCAGAAGGAACGGTTTTTCGATTTTCCCGACGAATCCGTACTGCTCGGGATTTGCCATCACCGGATCGTCGGAGTAGCCGCTCGTCGCGAAGATGCGGAGCGTGGGATCGATCTTGTGAAGCTCGGCGCCTGCAGCCTTGCCTCCCATTCCACCCTGAATCGTCAGATCCAGGATCGCTCCCACGCATGTTTCACCCTTTTGTCGCAGCTCCTGGAATGCTTGAATTGCCTGCTGTCCATCGGCTGTACACAACGGCGTGTAGCCCATCTGGCGCAGAAGGATCGACACCAATTCGCGCAGGGACGGCTCGTCATCCATGATCAGGATGGTTCCCTCGCCGTGATGCTCGGTGCCCGAGGCGGCCTCCGTCACGTCCTCAACCTTGCGCTGGCTTGCAGGAAGATAGATATGAAAAATGCTGCCGGCGCCGGGCGTCGAGTCGACCGTGATGAACCCGCCGTGCCGTTTGACGACGGAAAACGCCGTCGCGAGTCCGAGGCCGCTTCCGTCCTGCTTGGTCGAAAAGAACGGCTCGAAAATGCGCTCCCTGACTTCCGATGAAATCCCGATGCCCGTGTCGGCGATCGAGATGTGGACATATCTTCCGTCGCTGTTCCTGGGAACGGGAGTTTTCTCGAGCCGGACGTTGCATGCCGAGACCCTGATCAGCCCCTCGTCCGGCATTGCCTGGCGGGCGTTGATGACGATGTTGTCGATGACCTGGGATAGCTGGTTCTCGTCGTAGTCGCACAACCATAGATCCTCCGCGATATCGAAGAGGCAGGCCGCCTTCGACCCGCTGATGGCGAACATCGATGCATCGCGGAGCAGTTTCGAGATATTTCCCGTCTTTTTCGATGGGGCCCCACCTTTGGAAAAGGTCAGAAGCTGTTTCGTCAGACTGTGTGCCCGGCTAAACACGCCGCGGGCCTTGTCGAGAAACTCCCAGGCAGGAGACCCGGCGGCGCAGTGCAGGGAAGCCATTTCGATGTTGCCGAAAATACCAGTCAGCAGGTTGTTGAAGTCGTGGGCGATGCCGCCGGCGAGAATCCCCAGGCTTTCGAGTTTCTGTGTCTGGCGGATCTGGTCTTCGAGCTTTTTCTTTTCTTCCTCCGCCGTACGGCGGTAGTGAATTTCGGTGGAAATGCCGATGAGCCGTGCCGGCTGACCATTCTCGTCGCGCTCGATGATTTTTCCGAGGCCGTTCACCCAGATCCATTCCCCCGATTTCGCTTTGAGGCGGAACTCCGCGTAATAGTGCTCCGTTTTCCCCGCGTTGTGCTCCTGGATGGCATGATTGATGGAATCGAGATCGTCAGGGTGGATGAGCGCGTAGATCTCCTTCATGGTCTTCGGAATTTCTTCCGCCCCGTAGCCGAGAAATTCGTACAACGCCGTCGTCGTCACGACGTTTCCGGTTCTGAAATTGTTGTCGAACGAAGAGCTGTGGGTCGCTTCGAGTGTCAGCTGCAGATGCTCTTCCATCTTCTGCAACTCGATCGTTGCCTGCACCTGTTCGGTCGTATCGATCGTGAATCCTGCAAGCAGTTTCGGTTGGCCGTTTTCCAGAATCGGGAATTTGACCGTTCGATAGTATCGATTATTTAATGTCTCGGTAATGTCGATGGCCTTGCCTTCCCGCAGAACCTTCAGGTCGTCTTCCACCATGTGCTTTGCGAAATCGGTCGGAAACAGTTCGAACATGGTCTTCCCGATCATGTCCTCAGCCGGGCGGCCGATCAACTGCTCGAACGTTCTGCTCACCTTCAGCGCGCGTCCCTGCTCGTCCTTGAAATAAACGAGGATTGGACTGTATTCCATGAACAGGGTGAAGATCTGTTCAATCTCGCGGAGCGTTTTTTCCGTTGCTTTCTGCCCCGACAGGTCATACACGATCGACAGCAGCAATTCCCGGCCTCGAAGCGTGATGGGGCTCGAAAAGACCTCGACGTCGCGGAGCTCTCCCGAAGCCATGCGATGGGAAAAGAGAAACCGGTCCATCGTGCCTGATACGGCTTTCTGCATTTCTGCAAGAACAAGCTCGCGCGGAAGGGTGTTGATATCGGCGATGTTCATCTCGCGCAAGGCGTCCCGTGAATATCCGTAAAACCGCACCGCTGCCGGATTCGCGTCCTCTATTCCGCCTGTCTGCGGATCGATGATGAGTTTGATTGCGCGGTTCCGGTCGAATATCTGCCGAAACAGACGTTCTTCGGCAGCCTCGTTTCCGCAGGTCGGTTCTCTGTTTTGCTCCATGATGACTCTGCTTTCTCACGCGTCAGGGCTGATACCTGTTGCCGACCGCCCTGAACGGATCCTCTCGTCCCATTTTACATGAAAACCGCCTCGGTGCACAGCTGTCACCTAGAGGACGTCGCGTGCAAAATATGAGTGAATATACATTCTGACGTGCCGGCACGCCCGGACATCAGAACGTAAGCATTTCAGCGATTGCCGCCTCCGTTTCGTGTTCCGTGAGAGAGCGGGGATAGTTATACATGATGCCCCCCGGCCGCTCGTTGTAATACGGACGGTTGCAGGCACCGCATCCTGACGTCCTGAAAGCGAGGCCGTCGGAAAGAAGGTGCCTGAGTGATTGCGGTGGCAGGCCGAAATCGACGAGCCGACCGTTCCGGAAGACGGCCTGATCGATTGTTACCGATCCGTTGTGCCTCAGCCAGCGCCATGCCTGGAGCCTGCGGTAGGAGGACGGCGAAGGCGGGCTGCCGGTTCCGTTCGTTGGCGTGAAGGCGAACAGGGCGATATCGCCGCCGGCGTCCATCAGCGCATCCATCCGCCTGATGAAAGTCTCCTCCGAATCGCCGAGGCCGGCGATCAGGTGGACTTCGACCCGTCCGGGCCAGGTCCGGCACAGGTCCAGAACCGCCGGATAGTCGGTGTCGTGCCGCCGGTTCTTGTGCTGCTGATACGTGTCGGCGCCGGCGGCGTCGAGCCCGATCCCGACGTGATCGACTCCAAGGCCGAGCAGCCGTGCGGCAAGCACTGTCTGTGATGGGTGGATCGTCACGCTGAGGGTGAAGTCGCGGTCTAAAAAATATTTAGAAATATCTATCAGCGATTCTTCCGTGTCGGGATTCCAGCCCGTCTGCATGCAGATGCGCCCGAACGGGCGGGGCCAGCGGGAAAGCGCGTCGATGACGGTTTCCGTCGGGAATTCCGGCCAGATGATGCGGGAAAGTCGCTGACTCTCGCTGTTTCCGTTGGCCCGCGGGCAGAAACTGCAGGTGCCGCGGCAGCCTGTGTCCCAGAGCAGATACGCCGTCGTGGGCGGAGCATCCTGCGTGCCGTGCTTGAGTCCGAGCACGAGTGCCGTGCCGTAACTGACCCTGATCTTTTCTGGATTCATGGGATTGTCAGGAATACTCGAGCGAACAGCACTCGGTCTGTTCCTCGACCGGAATGCCATGCGCCGCAAGAATTCGTACGAATTCGTGCTCGGGCATCACGATG
This sequence comes from Candidatus Rifleibacteriota bacterium, assembly GCA_022704935.1. Lineage (GTDB taxonomy): Bacteria > Muiribacteriota > Ozemobacteria > Ozemobacterales > Ozemobacteraceae > MWAR01. Next base: position 7,259 of record JAKJFL010000058.1, on the reverse strand, counting down.
ACCCGTGCCCCGGCGGCCCAGGCCAGAACATCGAGGCGGCGACGGTAGATCCCGGACGGCCGCATGCAGCCGAGGTGGATTGGACAGGCAAGGCGCCTGGCCGCATCCGCGATGATATCGACCGCATCGTGGATATCCGGCGCGAGCCTGTCCGCATACGGCGTGTTCGGGGTGGGGCGGAACACAAGAAACGTCAGGGCGGACGGGGGATTGGCGGCGAGAAAATCGATCACGTGGGGCTCGCCCGAGATGGCACCTCCGCGAAGGCCCAGCGTCAGGTGGGGAACCACCCGGAAATGTCGCGACAGTTCGAGATAACAGGCCTCGATCTCGGAAACCGGCCGGGAAAGGCCGTACACTTCGCGAACCGTTTCCGCGTCGCCGGCGAGATCGTAGGAAACCGTGACAGGCCGGCCCTTGAGCGGTAGGAGCGATTCTGCTCCCTGGACGCCGACGTGAAGGTTCAGCCCCGCTTCCTCCGGCATGCGCAGGATCCTGTCGATATGCCCCGAGAGGGGAACGCGTCCGGAACAGTCGCTTCCGCCGCTGATCAGAAACGAACGGAACGTTTCGTAATCGCTGCTGTCGAGCGCCGAAATGGGGCGCATCGCCTCGAGGTAGTGGCCGTTGCAGTGGGAGCACCGAAGCTCGCACTGCGGGCCCGTGACGGAGACCGCGAGCGTCCGGTGCGGCCTCGACCGCCGGAGGAGCAGGGGGCGGTTCGAAACGGCGTTCCAGAGACGTGCGAAAAGAGGGTGGTCCTCCGGGGGGAGAAGCGATACAAGTGCTTGGCGAAGCGCATCTAGCCGTTGCATAATCGAAGGGGGTCAGATCTCGTCTTCGGCCGAAACCCGGATGACTTCTTCGAGGGTCGTCAACCCGCGAAGCACCTTCGCAAGGCCGTCCTGTCGCAGCGTGCGCATCCCCTGCTTCATCGCTTCGTTCTTGATGACGCTGGTCGGGGATTTCTCGACGATCAGCTCCTTGATACGCTCGTTCGGAATGAGCAGCTCGCTGACGGTCGTTCGGCCCTTGTAGCCCGTCTTGTTGCACTGCTCGCAGCCTTCGCCGGAATACACATGGGTCTTGCCGGCCTGATACAGGAGCTTGCTGTGCTTGATGATGCCGGCGGAGGGGACGAACTCCTTCTTGCAGTTCTCGCAGATGAGGCGGCAGAGACGCTGCGCCATGACCCCGATGATCGAGCTGGCGACGAGGAACGGCTCGGTGCCCATATCGATCAGGCGCGTCATCGCGCCGGCCGCATCGTTGGTGTGCAGCGTCGAAAAGACCAGGTGGCCGGTCAATGCGGCCCTGATCGAAATTTCGGCGGTATCTACATCGCGGATCTCGCCGACCATGATGACGTCTGGATCCTGGCGCAGGATCGAGCGCAGGCCGCCGGCGAAGCTGAATCCGGCCTTGGTGTTGATCTGGCCCTGGTTGATGCCGGCAAGCTGGTATTCGACGGGATCTTCGATCGTGACGATGTTGATCGAGGGATCCTTGATGCGCATCAGCGATGCATACAGCGTCGAGGTTTTGCCGCTTCCCGTGGGGCCGGTGACGAGGATGATGCCGTTGGGTTTGCCGAGCAGCCCCGAGAACTTGACCAGGGTGTCATCCGCGAATCCGAGGTCCTCGAGACCGAACAACACACGGCTCTTGTCTAATATTCGCATGACTATTTTTTCACCCCGGAGGGTCGGGTACGTCGAGACACGGAGGTCGATCTCGCGGCCCTCGTGGTTGAGCTTGATGCGGCCGTCCTGCGGAACGCGCTTCTCGGCGATGTCGAGTTCGGCCATGACCTTGCACCGCGAGATCGTCGCGGCCTCTAGGTTTTTCGGCAGTGCCATGACCTCCTGGAGCATGCCGTCGATACGGAACCGCGTGCGCATCACCGTATCGTCGGGCTCGATATGGATGTCCGACGCCTTTTCTTTTATAGCGCGCATGATAATAAGGCTGACAAGCTGAATGATGTTCGCCTGGTCGGCGGCGGAAAGGTCGATGACCGCGCCCTGGTGCCCGATACCTGGCTTCGTGCCAGTTCCCTGGATCTTCTTGGCGAACTCCTGGAGACTCGAGGCTGACTTCAGATCGACACCCGCCGCGGGAACGGCGCCGGCTGCTGGTTGCGGGGCGCCCGTGGTCGGCGCGATGCCTCCGTAAAACTGGTCGAGCGCCTCCTGAATCTCGGTCATCGTCGTGACGAGCGGCTTGATGTCGCAGTTCGTGGTATATTTAAGGTTATCTATCAAAAACGAGTCGAGCGGGTCGACCATCGCGACGGTGAGCGAGCCTTTCACGCGCAGGAGGGCGATGCAGTGATACTTCCGGGCGATGTTCTCGGGAATGATCTTGACGATCTTCGGATCGATGACGTAGTTGCGGAGGTTGGCGTAGCTGAAGTTGAGCTTGCTTCCGAGAAAGTCGAGAAGCTGCTGCTCCTTCAGATACTCGAGCCGAAGCAGAGTGAAGCCGAGGGTGTCGCTGGTCCGTTTCTGTTCCGCGAGGGCCGTCTTGAGCTGCTCTTCCGTGATCAGCTTCTCGCTGACGAGCGACTCGCCGAGGAGTCGTTTCTCGATACGCGCCATCGAATCTTCACCTCAGGTTTCGAGTGTGATGCCCAGGTTCTGCTCGAACTGGCGCTGGGCGTTGAGGACGAAGTCCACGATCACCTTCTCGTGATCGGGGGAGACGTTGTTGAACGAGATGATGCCTTCATACGCATCTTTGCCCACGGTGTCTTCGGACCCCGTGGATGACCTGCGGAGCCGCACGAGGCGCCCCTGAATACCTTGGATGAACTGGCTGCCCAGCTGGAAGGCGAAGATGATGTATTTGCCCTGCTCGATGTCCTCGGTCGTCTCCATGAGACAGCCGCCGGCCGACAGATTGGTGATGACGCCGCGCATCTCGTAATCGCCGCTGCTGAGGGTGCCGTCGATGAGCTCGCCCGAGAGAAGCACCTTGAACTTACAGGGAATACGCGTTTCGGTGCGCACGAACGCGCGCTTGTTCGCGCCTTCGACCTTGAACTTGAACGGCACGAGGGCGTTCTGGAAAATGTCCGACAGGGTGCGCAGCTCGCGGGCCGAACTCGTCGTCTGGTCGACGATGACGGTGCGGCTCAGGGCGGTGCTCGCGACATTCTGTATCTGTTGCGATATCTGGTCGGTGATCTTCGAGATCGTGTTTACCTTCTGATACATGACGTCGGATGTCTCGCTCTGCCGCTCGGCCGAATCACTGATGTCCTTGATGATGACGTTGAGCTTGAGGGCTGTGTCGACCATGTTGCTGAGGCTCGTGTCGACGGCGCTGATCAGGTCCATGCCCTCATACACCTTGTTGGTGTTCGACCGCATCATTTCCGCCGAATTCTCGGTTTTCACTAGGATGTCGTTGATGAGGGTGTTGATCTTCTTCGACGACTCGGCCGAGCCTCGTGCGAGCTTGCGCACTTCGTCGGCGACGACAGCGAAGCCGCGGCCGTGCTCGCCGGCGCGCGCGGCTTCGATGGCGGCGTTCAGGGCGAGGAGGTTCGTCTTCTCGGCGATGTTGGCGATTTCGGTCAGAATCGTGCCGATCTGTTTTCCGCGGTCGTTCAGCTCGTTCACGAGGTTTGCGGATCCTTCGGTCAGTTCTTTGATGCGCATCATCTTCTCGACCGACTGCTTGACCGAAGTTTGCGTATTCTGCGCTATTTCAGCAACGCCCTGGCTGTCCTCGCGGGCAATGACGAGCTTCGAACTGATGTCCTTGCTGAGGCTGAAACTGCTCTCGAGCGAGGAAATGGTCTCGCGCAGGTTGCTGGCGTTGTCGACGGCGTTCTTGTTGATGCTGTCGACCTTCTCCACGACCTCCTTGATGACGGTCGAGCTGATCTGGGCCGTGCGGTCCAGGTCGATCGAGGCTTCTTCGAGCCGGAGGGAGATCGTGAGGACGCGCTTGAGGATCGAGACGACCACCTTGAACATCTGGTCGAAAATGTCCAGTTCGCGACTGAGACCGGATTTTCTGCTCGAATAGCTCGCGCGCTGCAGGCCGACTTTCGTCTCGAGCTCGTCGAGAACGAGGTTGATCAGGCCCAGGATGATCTCGCGGCCGAACCAGCCGATCAGCAGGCCGGCTCCGACGCCGATCCCAAGAGTGGCGAGAATGAAACTGGTTTTTGCCGACGCGGCGACCTTTCCGATGGCAAGGCCGATGCCCGCGAAGGCAAGGCCGGTGATCGCGCCGATGACGAAAGCGAAAATCCAGATGTTGCGGAGCGAATCGGAGTTCTTGTTGATGACGATCGACGAAAGCGCCATCAGCCCTCTCCGTCTGTGCTCGTCTGGGATTCGCGCCGTCGCGCCTCGGTTTTGACAGGCTTCAGCTCGCGCTGGACCTTGTCGAGAATGCCGTTGACGAACTCGCAGCTCCGCTCGGTGGAATACTTCTTCGCGAGTTCTATCGCTTCATTTATAGAAACATTGACCGGAATTTCCGGGAAGTGGAGCAACTCGCAGGTCGCGAACCGGAGAATGCAGCGGTCAAGGCTGGCCATGCGATCGAGCGACCAGTTGTCGGCGTAACGGGAGAGGATCCCGTCGATGGAACCCTGGTGCTCGAGAGTGCGGTCCACAAGGGTGCGCGCGAACTGCTCGATCTCGACGAGACTTTCGATTTTCTCGAAAGCGCGGTTGCAGAGCGCGCCGAGCTCGTCGGCCAGGGTGGGGAATTCCCGGCTGACGGGGAGGAACTCCTTCGCGGCCATCTCCACGGCCTGTCGGGCGCCGGCCTGATCGCGCCTCGAGGAGACGAGACGACCGGCAACGCCGTGGGCAAAGCCCTCGACGTCGCCGGCCGCCGGATCGTTCCCGACGAGACGCACTGCCGTTTCCCGGGCGAAGCCTTCGATCGGCGCCTGGTAGAGATCTTCGGCGATCGCGTGCTCGATCGCATCGCCGGGCGCCTGCTGCACCAGATCAATCTGATACAGCGCCTTCAGAGCGGTTTCTCTGGCTTTTCGCCTTCGTGACGGCATGTGCGGCTCTTCGGTCGTTCGCTCAGGCGTGGAGCGCCTTGAGCGGGGTGTGATTCTGGTCCTTGAGCACCTTCTCGCGCAGCTCGCGATACTTCAGCGATGCGTGGGCGGCGGCGAGGCGGGCGATCGGGACGCGGAACGGGGAGCAGCTGACGTAGTCGAGACCCAGCTTGAACAGGAACTCGACAGAGGCCGGGTCGCCGCCCTGCTCGCCGCAGATGCCGACCTTCAGCGTGGAACGGGTCTTGCGACCGCGCTCGACGCAGATCTGGATCAGCTGGCCGATGCCTTCCTGATCGACTGTCTGGAAGGGATCCGCATCGAGAATGCGCTTCTCGATGTAATCGTGCATGAAGCCGCCGATATCGTCGCGGCTGAAGCCGAAGCCCATCTGGGTCAGATCGTTCGTGCCGAACGAGAAGAACTCGCAGGTCTTGGCCATGCGATCGCCCATCAGCGCCGCGCGCGGGATCTCGATCATCGTGCCGTAGTGATACTCGATCTTCTTCAGACCGCTGCTCTTCAGCACTTCCTCATACACGCGGTCGACGATCTTCTTGGTGTAGTCGAGTTCGCGCACATCGCAGGTGACCGGAACCATGATCTCGGGATGGACCTTCTTGCCGTCCTTCAGCAGCTCGGCCGCGGCCTCGAGGATCGCGCGGATCTGCATCTCGGAGATCTCGGGGTAGGTGACGCCAAGGCGCACGCCGCGGTGCCCCATCATCGGGTTGCTCTCGTGGAGAGCCTCGCCGCGCTTCTTGATGTCTTCGGCCTTGATCTTGAGACTCTTGGCGAGCTCGGCGATCTTTTCTTCCGACTGCGGGACGAACTCGTGCAGCGGCGGATCGAGCAGGCGGAAGGTCACGGGGTAGCCTTCCATCTCGGCCATGGTCGCCTTGATGTCCTTCTTCACGAACGGATACATCTCATCGAGGGCGGCCTTGCGCTCTTCGACGGTGCTCGAAAGGATCATCTTGCGGAGCAGGAACAGGGGCTTGTCCGAACCTTCGCCGTAGAACATGTGCTCGGTGCGGAACAGGCCGATGCCCTCGGCACCGAACTGGCGGGCGATCTTCGCGTCGGCCGGCGTGTCGGCGTTCGTCCAGACCTGCATCTTGCGATGCTTGTCGACCATCTTCATGAATTTCTGGAAGCGCGGATTCTCGCTGGCATCCATCATCTTCATCTCACCCTCGTAGACGAGGCCGCGGGTGCCGTTCAGCGTGATCAGATCACCTTCCTTGAAGGTTTTTTTGGAACCGACGATCTTGAGGGTCTTGCTCTCGACTTCGGGGTGAAGCATGCCGGCGCCGACGATGCAGCACTTGCCCCAGCCGCGGGCGACGAGAGCCGCGTGAGAGGTCATGCCGCCGCGGGCGGTCAGGATGCCCTGGGCCGCGCGCATGCCTTCGACGTCCTCGGGGTTCGTCTCTTCGCGCACGAGAATGGTCTTCTTGCCCTTCTTGGCCCACGCGACGGCGTCGGCCGCGGTGAACACGATGTGGCCCGTGGCGCCGCCGGGGCCGGCGGGAAGGCCCTTTGCGATCGGCTCGCTCTTCTTCTCGGCGGACGGGTCGATGATCGGGTGCAGCAGCTCATCGAGCTGGGCCGGCTTCACGCGCAGGACGGCCATTTCCTCGGTGATCATCTTCTCTTCGAGCATGTCCATCGCCATGTTGAGGGCGGCGGTGCCGGTGCGCTTGCCGCTGCGGCACTGGAGCATGTACAGCTTGCCTTCCTGGATCGTGAACTCGATGTCCTGCATGTCTTTGTAATGCGACTCGAGCTTGTTCCGGATCTCGACGAGCTGCTTGTAGGTCGAGGGCATCTCCTCTTCCAGGCTGTGGAGGTGCTTGTTCTGGTCGTTCTTGGTGTCGTTGTTCAGCGGGCTGGGGGTGCGGATGCCGGCGACGACGTCCTCGCCCTGGGCGTTGATCAGCCACTCGCCGTAGAACTTGTTATCGCCGTTGGCCGGGTTGCGGGTGAACGCGACGCCGGTGGCCGAGGTGTCACCCATGTTGCCGAACACCATGGCCTGGACGGTGACGGCCGTGCCCCACTCGTCCGGGATGCCTTCGATGCGGCGGTAGGAGATGGCGCGCTTGCCGTTCCAGCTCTTGAACACGGCGCCGATGCCACCCCACAGCTGTTCCATGTGGTCGTCCGGGAATTCCTTGCCCAGGACCTTCTTGACGCGGGCGCGGAAATCGCCGGCCAG
>JAKJFL010000057.1:0-11156 GCA_022704935.1 Candidatus Rifleibacteriota bacterium | reverse complement strand
CAAGCAAAATGACCAGGTTCGGCCGATCGTTTCCCCGCCAGCGGAATGTCCCGGAGGCGTAGCAGGCGGCTTCATCTATTGTTGGAAGTATGGATTGTGCGTCCGAGAACTCCGACGTCCTGAACTTCGCTGCCTGGGGCACCAGCCGGGTGCCAAACGTGAATCTGAAGTTCAGATACTCCTGGAGCGGAACGACATTCGCCAGCGCCTCGAACTGCAGGAACTGGAGGAGACAAAGTAGCGTCGCCAGGGAAAGCCGGCCCCACAGCCAGCCGGGAGGCCGAAGCCGGTCGCGAAGCAGAAAGCCCAGGAACATCGTCACCACGACGTAGCCCATGCCCGTGACCAGCAACCCCCGCTGTGTTTCCGGGGAAATGCCGGCGGCGGCGAAAATGCCCTTGAACTGCAGAAACCAGAAATGAACGAGGCCGAGATGGTTGTTCGTGATCGCAAAGAATTTCGCATCCAGATACAGAAACAGCAGGACGCCGTAATTCAGCACGGACAGGGGAACGAGGGTGTGACGCCATCTCGTCGCCACTCCCGTCTGCGCCAGCCATGCCCCCCATCCCGCGAAGCCTGCCGTGATGATCACCCACCAGGAAAGGCTTCGCGGACCGGCGAGATTGAAGGCCGCGGCAGCGGCGAGAACGAGCGGCGGAGCCGCCCGGAAGAGAAGTCCCGCCAGCCGCGGAACGGCGATCAACAGCACCGACAGGCCGGCGAAGAGCATGCCGGTCAGTGAACCGCCATCCGTCCAGAACGGAGAATCGTAGATCCAGAGGAACTCGCCCGGCATCGTCAACCTGACCAGCTCGGCGACCAGCAGAACCGCGGTGAGGCTGTGGAAAGCCAGGAACAGCGCGGGAGATGCCGGGGAACGGCGGCCGGGGTTATTTATATTCTTTGATATATTATATTCCAGTGGTGGTGAGGAGGGTGATGCCATAGATCACTTCGGCCATCTGGACCGCGCTTTCGGCGACGAACTCGAAGGAATCATCGCCGCTTCGCGTCATCTTCGGGATCCACGAGATCCGGTCGATCAGGGTCATGTCGGCAACCCTGATGCCGAGCTGAAGCGGGGGCGAGATCAATGGGGGCTCCATGCCGGAAGCGCCCTTGATCGCACGTTTGATCTCTTCCCGGAGGGCATCGCACACCCGTTTGGGATGGATGCACGCAGCCGACCGGACGCCGATGGGATACTTGGTGATCACGGTCGGCGCCGACGGGATGTTGGTGTTCACCTGTTCGATCGTCTTCGAATCGCCAGAGACGAGAATCGTCGGCACCTTGCGCTCGCCCGCCACGAGGGACAGAACATCGAACTCCCCGATGGGGGAGCCGAACAAATCGAACCGCAACCGATCGGAGTAGGTGTGGGGAATCACCCCGTCGGGCGAGCCGGACCGCGCGTGCGCTCCGAGCAATACCAGGCCGCAGAACGTCTGGTCGAGCTGGTCGAAGCCGGCGGTGGGCCGGAATCCGCCCCTAATCAGCGTGACGCTCGGAGGAAGCCGCTCGATCAGCAGGTTCCGGCCGTTGCCGTGGAAGTCGTTGACGAAGATTTCCTCGACGCCCGTTTCGAGCGCACCCGCGCAGACGGCGTTCACTTCCTCGGTGAACTGCCAGCGCGCCTGCTCGATCTCGGACGAGTCCCCGTCTCCGATCTGTGCCGGGGAAACGACGCCCGCGACACCTTCCATATCTGCTGCTATATATAGTTTCACGACTGACGGTCACTCCTTCGACGAGTATCGCCCGGCCTCCGGCACACCGGCCCAGCCGGTTTGACACGTCATGTTAACATATCCGACATGACGACACCAAACGCCCCGACCAGACTCACCCTGGTAAGCCCTTTCCAGCCGCGCGGCGACCAGCCAAGGGCCATCGAGCAGCTGGCGGACTGGATCGAGGGAGGCCGGCGTTACACAACCCTTCTCGGGGTCACCGGCTCCGGCAAGACGTTCACGATGGCGACCCTCGCGGCGCGCATCCAGCGGCCGATTCTCGTCATCACGCACAACAAGACCCTCGCCGCACAGCTGTACAGCGAGTTCAAGGAGTTCTTTCCGGAAAACGCGGTCGAGTATTTCGTCAGCTATTACGATTACTACCAGCCTGAAGCCTACATCCCCACGACCGACAGCTACATCGAAAAAGACTCGGACATCAACGAGGAGATCGACCGGTTCCGCCACTCGGCGACCGCCTCTCTCTTCATGCGGCGTGATGTCATCGTCGTCGCGTCGGTCAGCTGCATATACGGCCTCGGCTCGCCCGAAGACTATCTCGGCCTTCGTCTTTCTCTGCGGCAGGGCGACGTCCTGCCTCGCCAGGACCTGTTGAAGCGGCTCAGCGAGATCCAGTATTCCCGCAACGACATGGATTTTCATCGTTCCCGGTTCCGGGCGCGCGGCGAGACGATCGACATCTTCCCGGCATCGAGCGAGGAGGCGATCCGCGTGCGCTACTTCGGCGACGAGATCGACCGCATCGAGCGGTTCGACCCGCTGACCGGTGAAGTCATCGCCCGCCCGCCGGCAATCGAGATCTTCCCAGCCCAGCACTTCGTCACCACGGTTGAAAAGAAGGAACGCGCGTTCGCCGCCATCGAGGCCGAGATGATCGAGCGTGTCAAGCTGTTCGAGAGCCGCGGCAAGGCGATCGAGGCGCAGCGCATCAACGAGCGCACCCGCTACGACCTCGAGATGATGAAGGAAACCGGCTTCTGCAAGGGCATTGAAAACTACTCCCGCCACCTGGCCGGCCGCGAGCCGGGAAGCGCGCCCGACACGCTCGTCGACTACCTTCCCAAGGACTGCCTGATCATCCTCGACGAGTCCCACATGACAGTTCCGCAGCTGCGCGGCATGTGCCACGGCGACCGCAGCCGCAAGCAGACGCTCATCGATTTCGGCTTCCGCCTCCCCTCCGCGCTCGACAACCGCCCACTCAATTTCGACGAGTTTCTCGGCAGGAAGCGCCAACTCCTGTTCGTTTCCGCCACCCCCGGCCCATGGGAGCTCGAAGTTTCGGAATCCTGCATTGCAGAGCAACTGATCCGGCCGACCGGTCTGCTCGACCCGCAGATAACCGTCGTTCCGACCGAAGGCCAGATCGACCACCTGATGGACAAAATCCGCGACCGCCTCGACCACGGCGAACGCGTGCTAGTGACGACGCTCACCAAACGCATGGCACAGGAACTCTCGGGCTACCTCACCCAGATGGGAATTCCCGCGCGATATCTGCACGACGAAATCGAGACGCTCGAGCGCATCGAGATTCTGCGCGACCTGCGGGCCGGCGTCTTTTCGGTGCTGGTCGGCATCAACATGCTCCGCGAGGGACTCGATCTGCCCGAAGTCTCGCTTGTGGCGATTCTCGACGCCGACAAGGAAGGCTTCCTGCGGTCAGCCTGGGCGCTGATCCAGACCTGCGGCCGCGCCGCCCGTAACGTCCGCGGCGAGGTCATCATGTATGCCGACAAGACGACCCCCTCGATGAAGACCTGCATCGACGAAACCGCCCGCCGCCGTGAAATCCAGGAGCGGTACAACAAGGAAAACGGAATCGAGCCGGCATCGATCGTGAAAAAACTGCCGAAAATGTTCCTCCCCGGCCAGGAAGGTGGCGAGCAGGGGACCGGAGGAAAGATCGACCGGGACCGCCTTGCGGAACTGGTCAGGGAACTCCAGGCCGAGATGGACAAAGCCGCCCGCGAGCTTCAGTTCGAGCGCGCCGCGATGATCCGCGACGAGATCATCGCCCTCCAGGACGAACATCTCGAAGCCGACGTTCTCATGGGCCTCGGAAAAGCGCTCCGCTCCGGTCGCGACCGGAGTATGGCCAAGAAGCGCAACCCCCGCCGCTCCCGTTCCCCCCAGAAGCCGGGCTGAGCGTTCCTCGCAGACTAGCGGCGGGGCGGGTCCGGCTGAACTGCGCCATCCGGGTGCCGCCGGCTCACTTCCCGCATCGTGTGGGTAGGGTCTGAAACCGGCCCCGGCGTGTGTGCCGGAAGTTCAGCGAACCGGTTTGAGAGGCTTGTGAAAGACGTCGAAGGGGATGTCTTCCTTCAGCTCGATGCGCAGGAAATTCAGGATATCCATCGCCAGGGAGCGCATCTTCTCGCTGTCCGTCCAGAACAGTTCGAACACGACACGCTCGGCTTCTTTTCTGAGCACCTTGAGATCGCTCGCAGAATGGTTGATCTTCAGATTCTCGATGTGAGCGGCGATCTTGTAAAACTCGGCGCTGATCAGCTCGGGGCCTTCCGGGGAATCGTCGAATCCCTTGGGGAAATTCGGGTATTTCTCGCAATATTCTATTTCAGCAGCTATATGACGAAACAGCGCCGGCTTTTCCTCGAGACCCATCCGGACAGCCAGCAATTGAGCCGCGATGACACGGGAATCATCGTTCTTCTTCGCATACTGGAGCGCGGCCACGAGATCGTTGATGCCTGCATACGCCGAGTTGATCGAGCCGCAGGTGTACAACATCTTTTTGAGAACGACGTCTTTCGTGAGCTGATACGCGTCCCGGTGCAACGTCGCGAACTCGGGGGTCACCGCCCCGGCAGGCGTTCCAAACGACAACGCATACGCAATGACGAAGATTCCAAGAATGGACGCAATCGTTCGTTTACCCATGCATGTATTGTACACACCATAGGGTTGCTTGGCAACCTGCGCGTGGCAAAAACGCGCGTACGGCAGTATGCGCCTACGGGTGGTGGGTCGAGGCGTGGTCGACGAGTCGGTCGAGTTCGGAGCGGAGTTTTCGGAGTTCCTCGACACGGCCGTTGAGAACGAGATACTGGAAATTCGGGTTCCGGAAGATCTCCATCTTCCGGAATTCCGGCTCGAGGAACCAACCTTCCGTCAGGCGCTGGATCAGCATATTCGCAGGCGCAATCAGAAGAGCGACCGCAAACGAGGGAAGAATCTGCGCCCACCAGGAGGTTTCGTCGATGTATTTCTGCAGATCGTTCTGGAGGACGTTTTCGACGGTTTTGTACAGGGCCGCCGTACCCAGCGTCAGCAGCATGTAATACACACCCGTGCCGATGACAACGTCGATATCTATCAGTTTGAACCGCATGGTGGCGTACACGACGATGATCATGAAGGCAAGCGTCGCCCACTCGACGATCGGAAACTCGAACACCCAGAATATCTGATGGCGAAGCAGCATGTCATGAAGGGCACACAGGCAGTAGAACGCCTCGCCGAGAAGGATGAACTCCACCCTCCGGCGCATCATCTCGTCATCGTGCGTCAGCCGCGCCCTGACGAGCCTGTAGGCGATGCGCACCAGCAGGGCATACGCTTTCATGAGCGGCCCGCCGATCGCCAGCGGCCCGTCCGGCGTCATTTCGAGCTGTGACCGAAAGATCATTTCCGTCGGAAGCGCCAGCAGGAACACCGTCGTTGCCGCCCAGGCAAAGCCTCGCGTGCGAAGCCTCGCGTATCTTCCCTCGAGAACGGTATCCGGAAACTCGGCCAGCAGGGGAATCAGGAGAATCGTCCCAATCCAGCCGGCCCTGACGAACCAGATCGTCGGCAACAGGAAAAACAGCACCTGAAAGACGTTGTACAGCATCGACGCCGTCGCGATGCCCGCGATGACGCGGTTGACAGGCTGGTGGCGTGCCCGGGCCAGAACGAAGCCCGCCACAAGTCCGGAAATTCCGGCCGAGATCATCGATGTGGCAAGCCGTAGAGACGGTGTCAGAACCAGTTCATCCATCGGATTTTCTCACCTCTCGGCGGATCATTCCGCCAATGTCGGATAAAGCCGCACGGCTATCGCCACCATCACGAGAAAAGTCGCGATCAGCACGAAAAAATCCACCCCGTACCCATGAACGCTCACTCCGCCGACGATCATGAGTCCGCGCAAGAGATCGACCAGATACGTGAGCGGGTTCAGTTGCGCGATGCTGCGAAGCCAGGGGGGCATCAGGTCAAGAGGATAGATCGCGTTGCTCGCAAAGAACATCGGCATCGTGAGGACCTGGCCGATGCCCATGAACCGCTCGCGCGTCTTCACGATACAGGCGATGATGAGGGAAAACGTCGAAAACAGCCCCGAACCGAGCAGCACGGCCAGAAGGACACCACCGACGGCAAGCGGGTCATGCCGGATAGCGATATTCATTATATACGCTATAACATATATTACAGCAGCCTGGACCAGGCCTCGGAATCCGGCTGAGACAGCCTTTCCGAAAACTAGAGCGCTGCGCCGGGCGGGGCTCACCAGGAGCTTGTGCACTACCCCGAGATCGCGTTCCCAGATGACGGCGATGCCGTAAAAGATCGCGCTGAACAAAACACTCTGGGCAAGAATTCCCGGCGTGATGAACGCAAGATACCCTATTTCACCGGTCTGGATTCCATGAGCGTGGGCGATCACCTGGCCGAACACGACCAGCCACAGAACCGGCTGTATCGCGCGCGAAAAGACCTCGGTCGGATCGCGGACGAGCTTGATCAGCTCGACTTCGGCAACGGCGGCGGTTTCCCGAAGGAATTTTCTCATGGTGGTGTTCTCATCCCAGCCGATTGGCCGTTCTTCGCGTCTGTACGGCGGCATGGAAGTCGCCGCCCTCGCGAAGCTCGCCACCGGCATACTGTTTGAAGACATCGTCCATGGAAGAACCCGGTCCGATGTCGTTTCGCAGATCTGCAGGCCGCCCGACGACCGCGAGCCTTCCGGCATGCAGGATGGCCAGTTCGTCGCACAGCGCCTCGACTTCTTCCATATCGTGCGTCGTGATCAGGACGGTCATGCCATACTCACTCCTGAGTTCCCGCAAACGGCCCCAGACCGAATGTCTGGCCACTGGGTCGAGGCCGATCGTCGGCTCGTCCAGAAACAGGATCGAGGGCCGGTGAAGCATGGCCTGAGCGAGTTCCAGGCGGCGGATCATTCCGCCAGAATACGTTTTCACAAGATTCTGCGAGGAATCGACGAGCCCCATGAACTGTAACGCCTCCTCGATGCGCCCGCACCGATCCCCGCGCGGCAAGCCGTAGAGCTTCGCCGACAGCATCAGGTTTTCGTAACCCGTCAAGGCGCCATCGGCCGACAGGAGCTGCGGAACATACCCGATCCGCCCCCGGACTTCGGCAGGATACGTTTTTATATCGAACCCCCCAACCTCCGCCGTTCCGGCAGACGGGACAAGGAGCGTCGTGAGCATTTTGATCATGGTGCTCTTGCCTGCGCCGTTTGCGCCAAGCAAGCCGAAAATTGTACCGTACTGGATTTCCAGATTCACATGGTCGACGGCGGTCAGAGCACCGAACACGCGCGTCAATTCAGTTGTCTTTACGGCAAACCCGTCGGAATCGGGCGGCATATTCCCATCCCCATATGTTTGAAATTCTGGCAAAGCCCCGTTGAATCTGGCCCAAGTATACTACAGACAACGATCATCCATCGACCCCTGTGAGGGGTGCATGATGACGGTCTCTTCTCCCCTATGGGGCGGAAAGATGGTCCATCCTCGATGAAACGATACAATCGCATTGTCTTGCCATTCACGACAACCTGTGGTATGTTGTTACTAGAGGCTGTTTGAAAACATGTCCCTGCGCTGTCCGTGATGATGCAGGTTTAATTGAGCCGACACCTGTATCTAGAGGGAATCTGTCTTCAACCCCCGCTGAGATCCCCTTACGAACAGGATTTATCCTGTTACGAAGACCTCATTGTGGGGTTGAGCAGACAACCGTTTACCGTGAGGTTAGGGTTCAATTGTCCTTCACACGGCAGAGGCGGGGGCCTACCCGCACCTCATCGAAGCCGCCGGAGTTTTCCGGCGGTTTTGTTTTGCCCACAATCTGTGGAATCCCTGTTTTGATGGACGTCTCGAGGCAAGGGTGTCGTCATTTCCGGCATGAACAAAGAAAATTCGATCCATCCTACATCCGTCCTCATCTGCGGATGAGCGTTTCTTGCGTTTTTCGATACTCGATACCGGGAATTTTCGTTCCGGGTGTTGCCTTCCGCCGGCCACGTGGGTATATTTACCCCCATCATGACGGTACGCCCTCTTCTCATCGCATCCGATACGCTCAAAACCACCGATCTCATCGCTCCGCCCTTCGGACTCGAACCCGAAGAATTCGTGCTGACCAGGCTCGAATCGCTGAGTGTGATGGGTTTTGCGCGCTTCGCTGCCGTCGTGATTCACGAGCCGCCTGTCGACCTGTTCCGCAGGCTGTCCCTCGGTCTTCGCGACCGTCCTGACGCTGAAGCCCTCTGGTCGCTCATTTCCCAGATTCGATCCGTGCCGGTTTTCGTGCTGTCAGCCAAAATCGAGCGCCCCCCAACGGAACTTTCGGATCTCGGGATCGGCACTACCGTCCCCCAGCGACTTCGCGAACTGTGCGTCGCTCCCGCCGTCAACGATTCAGGCAGCTCCGGGCCGTCGATTCCCGCCGCCTCGCTGCTGACCGCCGATGATGTGCGCGCCATGCACCTGAAAGGCGTCAAAACGCTCGACGAGCATACGCCGATGACCGACTGGGCCAGGGAAACGGCGGCCGCGCTTGGTATCAGACTCACGCCGGCCGCTTCCCGCCGCGTCCTGATTCCCGTCGAAGCCCGGGACGTCAGGCACCTGGCGAAATTCGGCGAACTCCTGCACGGATTCGCGTCGTCTCCGCTCGCACCGCTGTTCGTGGTTGCGGAACCCCTCATGCCGGTGTTCAACGATCTTTTCCCGGCGTTGCGCGGCAGGCTCGTTGCGCCAAGCATCCACTGGGAAAAACAGGGCGCCTTCACGGGCGAAATATCGCTTGCGATGGCGCTCGATCTTGGCTGCGAAGGCGCGATCGTCCCAGATCTGCCTGCGTATACCGAGCCGAAAAGGTTTTCACAACTGTGCGCCGCCGTCGCGGGAAAGCAGTTTTCGCTTTATCTGCCCTCACCCCTTGCCGCCCGGGATTGTTGTGCTATAATTGGCGACCGGATCTTCCGGCTCACGGATGGCCGGGGCCGCCCCGCATCGGAGCTGCCGAAAGACGGAGCCCTCCTCATGAAGGGCTGCGAACTCGAGAAGATTGTCCAGGAAAGGAACAAGCCGTGATCGACGAAGCCAATGTCAAAACCATCGTAGCCGAAGTGCTCAAGCACATCGATCTCCAGGAACGCATCCGCCCCGGAACCGTTCCGGCCGGCGTCAGCGGCCGCCATATCCATGTTTCCCAGGCCGACCTCGAAACCCTGTTCGGGGCCGGGTATCAGCTCAAGGAAATGAAGAAACTTTCCCAGCCCGGCCAGTTCGCGGCTGAAGAGTGCGTCATGCTGGTCGGCCGCAAGGGCGTCATCGAGAAGTGCCGCATCCTCGGGCCGGTCCGGCCGGCGACGCAGATCGAGATTTCCGGAACCGACAGCTTCACGCTTGGCGTGCCGATCGTCTATCGCGACTCGGGCGACACCAAGGGTACCCCCGGCGTCATCGTCGTCGGTCCGAAGGGTCACGTGGTATTGAAGGAAGGCGTCATCGTCGCCAACCGCCACGTGCACCTCAGCACGAAAGAAGCCGAAAAGATGGGCCTGAAGGATATGGACCGGGTCACGGTCAAGACGCAGGGCCCGCGCGCGGTCGCGTTCCAGAACGTTCTGGTGCGCGTCAGCGACAAGTTCGCCGCCGATTTCCACGTCGACAACGACGAGGGGAACGCAGCCGGCCTCAAAACGGGTGATATGGTCGAGATCGTCCGCTGATCGAGACCACCACATAGAGTTTTCGACACGCAGTATACATTTCTGACAAGCCAAAATCTCAGGAGGACGTCATGCAGGAAGCTCTGGGTATGATCGAAACCAAAGGTCTGACCGCTCTCATCGAAGCCACCGACGCGATGGTCAAAGCAGCCAACGTTAAGCTCGTCGGCTGGGAAAAAATCGGTTCCGGTTACGTGACCGCCTTCGTTCGCGGTGATGTCGCCGCCGTCAAGGCCGCCACCGACGCCGGTGCCGCCGCCGCCAAGAAGATCGGCGAGTTGATCTGCGTCCACGTGATTCCGCGGCCGCACGGCAACCTCGATGAGGTCATGCCGATCCGCGACAACACCCAGACCTCCAAGAAGTAATCCGGGGAAATCGTCGAGTCATGAATCTCGGTCGAGTCTGCGGGACCGTCGTCTGCACGCGCAAGGAAGAGCGGCTCAACGGCATGAAGTTTCTGATCGTCGAGGAACTGGCGATCGATCACAAGCCGACGAACCACTTCGTCATCGCCGTGGACGCGGTCGGCGCCGGGGCGGGCGAAACCGTACTGCTGGTCAGCGGCAGTTCGGCGCGCCTCACCGAGCGCACCCTGAACTGCCCGGTCGACGCGGCCGTCGCGGCCATCGTCGATTCGGTCGTGATGGATCACGAACGCAAGACCTGACCCCGGCGGACTCCTTCTGATCGATATCCCGGCCCCGCGCATCGTTTTACGCGCCGGGGCCGGGAATCGTGTGGTCCGCCGGCCAGACAGACAGCAAGCCTCACGGCACGGGGGGAAGAATGTCCATTTCTCGTGATGAACTGGGCGTCATCGTCCAGGAAGTCCTCAGGAATCTGAAAGCGTCCGGCACGGTCGCAGCAGCCGCTGCACGGCCAGCGGAACCTTCGGGCAAAGGCGTTTTTGAAAATATAGAAGACGCTATCAAGGCGGCCGCCGATGCACAGAAGAAGCTCGTCGAGCTCCCGGTGGCTCTGCGCAAAAAGATGATCGAGAACATGCGCGGCCGCTGCCTCGCGAAGCTCGAGGAGCTGGCGCGCCTCGGCGTCGAAGATACCGGCTACGGCCGTGTCGACGACAAGCTCCAGAAGAACAGGCTCGCCATCACGAAGACGCCCGGCGTCGAAGACCTCCAGCCGACGTCCTACTCGGGCGACGACGGTCTGACGCTCGTCGAGCAGGCCCCCTACGGCGTCATCGGCGCCATCACCCCCTCGACCAACCCGTCCGAGACGATCATCTGCAACTCGATCGGCATGATCGCGGCCGGCAACGCCGTCGTGTTCGGCCCCCACCCCGGCGCAGCGAAGATCAGTCGGTTCACCATCGAGCTGCTGAACGACGCCGTCGTCGAAGCTGGCGGCCCGGCCAACCTGATGACGATGGCCGCAAAGCC